>CAWTZT010000041.1:0-10391 GCA_963919845.1 Thaumarchaeota archaeon CSP1-1 | reverse complement strand
TAAAACCATTAAGATGCCTAAAGGAAATTCTGGAATTACATTCGTGCCTATTATTTCAATTTCTTCAGTATCGGCAAAAATTGGAATTGTTAATTTTGAACCTAAATCTGTGGTAAATAGCTCATAATCTACTTCATACCCGTTAACTAGTACTGCAAATTCATTATTCTCCGCACTGATTAATTCATGAGTAAATTCAATTTCAAGTATAGAATCCTTTTCCACATTTTCTATTCCAATTAATAACGAAAACAGTTGTTTATCAATTTCCATGGCAATTACTTTTCCAGTAGTAGAATAATTAATTTCAAAAGAGTTTTCATCTACAGTTAATTGATAACTTTCTCCATATGCCAAAAAATTTTGTAAAAAAATTGAAAATATCACAATAAAAAAAATTATTTGAGGTTTCATCAATATTTTTAAAATTTAATGTAGTATATCAACTCATTGAAAAAATTATGTCTTAACTTCCATTCCTTTTTGAGTTTTAACAATATATTTATCACGAATCTTCACACTAATCCAGTCAATTATTAAAACTGTAATTAATACAACTAACATGAATATTGCAGCTTTTCCATATTCAAAGAATTTAATGTAATTTATTATGTAAAATCCAATACCGCCTGCACCAACTAAACCCAAAATACTAGTTTGCCTTACATTATAATCAAACATGTACAACATTTGACTAAGCAAATGAGGTGCAGATTCTGGTAAAACTACATGGCGAATAAGCTGGCTCTTTGAAATTCCAATCGAACTAATAGCTTCAACTGGATCTGAATCAATGGCTTCAATAGATTCGTATTGTAATTTTGCAATGAATCCTACAGTGTACATGATTATCGCTAGAATTCCAGCAAATGGTCCTAATCCAACCATTATTACAAATAAAATTGCCCATAAAATAGAGGGGAAAGTACGTGCTGCAGCAAGAATTGCTCTAATGGGCACATAAACCCATTTGCTATATAGATTTCTAGCTGCTAACATGCTTAAAGGAAGTGCAATTGAAATTCCTACAACAGTTCCAATAAATGCCATTTGAATAGTTTCTATCATTGACCAAAGAGCTGTTCCAAATAATTCAGATTCAACTTCTGTCAATTCCTTAAGAACTATTGCCAAGTTAGGCATTCCTTCTACAAATTCAACAGGATTTGCATCCATGTTATATGACATGGCAATTACTGCAGCAATTACTAAACCAATAATTAGATTATTTTTAGGACTCATTCGAATTGTATAACTCCATAATTTCTTCTTGTGTCATATTCCCAGTTTGAAAGTCAACAATTTTATCACCTTCAACTCCAATTTCGAGGATTTTATGCCCTTCTTTAATTACGGCAACTCTATTGGCATATTCTAAACCTAATTTAATGTCATGATGAACCATAACTGCAGTGAGGTTATACCTATCTTGAGCATCAGCAATTAAATCCATTATTCCTCTTGCAGTCACATGATCAAGTTCAGAAACTATTTCATCTGCCAATAAAACAATTGGTTTTTGCATTAATGCACGAGCTATAGCTACTCTTCTTTTTTCTCCACCACTTATCATGTATGTTTTTCTATCTGCTTTTCCATGTAAACCAACAAGTTTAATGATGTTTTCAGCTTCATGAATTTCATCTTCAGGAAATGTTTTGAAAAATGATTTTAATTTCCCAATTCTTGGTAATGCGCCAATTAAGACATTATCCATTACAGAAATATTTTTTACTAAACCTAAATTTTGTGGGATATAGCCGATTTTTGACATTGCTCTTTTGAAATTTTTATTTCTCGTGTTAGGTGTTTGATAATCAAATTTTACCTGACCCTTACTTGGATTCATCATTCCATTAACAAGTTTTAGTAAAGTAGATTTCCCAGAACCTGATTGGCCAACAATTGCATAATTCGATCCTCTTTCTATTGATAAGCTAATGTCTTTAACAGCGTAATTTTTTGCGTCATATGAGGCCCACACTTTATTCATTTGAATAATTGTTTTTGAGGAAATCGTTGAAAGATCAGAAAATGATTTTGATTTTAAAAAGGAAAATAGCAATAGGATTTCTTTTATTTTTGGAGATTGTATTTATCAAGTATTTTTTGTTCCAAGCCTGTGAGGGAATCAATGAAATTGCCAAAATCCCCTATATGCATTGCTGTAGTTGTTGGTAAAAGTGCTTCAGCACCATAAATTTCAATTAAAATATGATTATTTTCTTCGTCATTTAGTCCTAACATTGCATCTACAAGTAGCTTTTTAGTTAAATCTGACATGTTGTTACTTACGACAAAAACATGTGACGGTACAGGTCCAATTGTTTCAACTACTCTCAACATGTTTTGTTGTTCTGGACTAAGATATTTTTGAGGAGCGATATCAGAACCAAATGCTGCATCAACATTGTCATTTAGTAGTAATTCTAGAGCAGCTTTATACCCTCCAGCAAAAGTATATGCTTCAAAAGTATCTGCCAATGCTGCTTCCAAAGCAATTAGGTCATCTCCGTGAATTTGAATATGGTTATTAGCTATCAATGTACCCATTGGTCTGATAAATCCTGAAGATCCTGTTATGCTGGTAAAAGCAACTCGTTTGCCGATTGTATCTTCAATAGACTGAATTGATTCGTTATCAGCCTTTGTCCAAACAGTTGCCTGATAATTTATCTTTCCTTTTACTACTTCGGCTAGCACAACTTCTGCCCCAGATCTTTGATGAGCTATCCAACCAGGACCTGAATCCATAAATGCTGCATCAATATGTCCAAATCGGAGTCCTTCAATTATTGCTTCATAATTTGTTGGAACAACAATTTTAACATCTATATTCAATTGTTTTTCAAGATATTTTTCTAATTGAGTTGCTTTAGGAGTTAACTCTTCAGCTTTTTCTATCGGAATAAAACCAATTACTATTTCATCAACTTGAGAATCCGAAATACCTATACCAGGTACCTGAATAATGCCACTCACAATTAAAAATTCAATTGCATTGACAAACTCTCCATCAGAGATTTGCCCATCAGCCCAAAAACTTGCGGTGTTTTTAATCCATGTTGGAATCTCTCCAGTTTGTGCAGATATAGTAAGCGGTATTGCTAATAAAACTAAGAATATTCCAACAACAATACTCAGACATTTTTTCTTCATATAATACAATTAGGTTTAGCTAACATTATTTAAACGAAAAACATATTCTATACTTTGATTCTATAGATATAGAATAAGAATAAATTTTTTTATTAAGATTGAAAAAGTTGCCTAGTTTTTTCGTTGTTAGGATAGAGGTTTAAAATAGGTTCAATTCCTCTAATACGAATTTCAACTTGACCAATTCTACTCTTAAATTTCTTAATTTTTTTACCTTCAGGAGAAATCACAAATTTATCCACATAAATCAAGGTTAAATCTTCAAGTTGCGTCAATGTTTTGTATACGTTTGAAATAGATAATTTTAGTTCACTTGCTATTTGGGCCGCATCTTTTGCTTGAGTTAATACAGAAAAAAGAACTGCTCTTGAACAAACATTTGCTACAGATTCAATAATTTTTTGAGTGGTATTGTATTCAGTTAATTCAAGAATTTTGGGATTAGACATATTTTCTCATTTAATTCGGAATAAGGCTCAAGGAGGGTTCTGGTTTTTTTATACTGATATCTGCCTTACTAATTCTACTTCTATACACTTTGAACTTTCTCCCTTTATCTGAAATCAACCATTTCTCAACTTTAATTAATGTTAATTCTTCTAAATCAGATATTTTTTTATAAACTGAGCTTAAAGGGATATCATATTTTTTTGAAAGTTCTGAAGCTGTGCGTCCTTTTTTTATTATTGAAAAAAGAATTGTTCTAGATTCTGTATCAGCTAAAGCCTCAATTACTTTTTGTGTAATATCATATTTTTTTAATTGAGGAAGTGAAAGTTTTCTTGACAAATCTTTATGCATATAATATATTTAGATATTTAAATGGAAGGATTGTATTCTCGTTCTATAGATTAAGAATAATAGCCTATTTCAGAAATTATCTTATTTGTGTTTTAATACTCTTATCTGGTTGAAATTTTTGCCACAATAGACCTAAAATTATAGCGTTTGCCAACCAGAAAGACGACACTGCTAGGACGGACATTACCCTAAAACCGTTTACCAAATCCATTGGTGCTGAAATTTCATCTGGATTAGGTGGCATTAAAACAAATGCAACACTAATGAAAACAGCATATCCTACAAAGGCAACAATTTTTTTGTTTAGTCGTTTGTATATCTGATAGAAACCAACTGCTCCAAGTCCAGATATTGCAATAAACGACAAGTACAAAACTGCACGTAATACCACAGTTTCAGGGTCTCCTACGGTTGGAGGATTTGCAGGATATTTGAAAAAGGGTATCATAAATATTGTAAACCACATTAATCCAGACAAAAAAAGAGTCTTTTGTATGTGATGGGCTCCAGGTAAAACGTTTCTGGTATATGCAAATACAATACCAAACAATGAACCAACAGCAAGACCAAGAATTCCACCAGCAAGGATCATTCCGCTTTTTTGCCAGTATCGATATGCATCATATTCTATTCTAAATTGAGGAGTATCTTTTTCTTCTCCTGATTCAAATAGCGCACGATTTTCTAGATCTATTGCTGAATCAAGAAACGGCTCTGTTGTTGCAAAATTTATTAATCCATGAACAATTCCTGCAGAAAAACCTGAAACAAGAACTATTGCAATAAAAAGAGCAGTTTTCATTTTTACTTCCTAATGACAAGGAAATCCGGCAGCATGGCGCATGTCATGTGTTAACTCATGAATGTAAAGATCCTCAAATGCTTGCTCACCAATTATCACACTAAAGAGATGCCCTTGATCAAAACCTACAACAAATAAACCTAAAACAAAAATTATTGCTAAAAATGCAATTGCATAAATTGGAATGCCAGGTTTAGAAATTGTTATCGCTCTAGAATATGACATCTTTAATTTCAGTCAGTGCTGGCGTATTTAAATTATTGGACAACGTGAATTATTTTTAGGGCATTTTTAAAAATTGATTTGAAATTTTTTGCGATCTGAAAATTATTCTAAAATTGCAGCAAAACTATTTACAAGCACCAAAAATTAATTGGACATATTGAATAGATTTTACTTACTGACAATTCCAATAATTATTGGAATTTCCACAGGAGTTTTTTTATCATTTTCTAACGAATCAGAAAATAACTCACTATTAACCGCAAAAAATCTAAATGAAAATGGCTCCCCCATCATGGGCAGTCCTTTTGCCCCCATAACAATAATTGAATGGGGCGATTATCAATGCACATTTTGTTATAGATTTCATCAAACAAGCTTAGACTATATTTTAAATGAATATGTAGAAACTGGAAAGGTAAAACTAGTCTTCAAAGATTTTCCTTTAAATGGTCCTGATTCTGTTCTGGCAGCTGAAGCAACATATTGTGCAGATGACCAAGGAAATTATTGGGAATATCATAATGAATTGTATAATAATTGGGGAGGAGAAAAAACTGGATGGATAACAAGAGAATCTCTTGAAAAATTTGCAAAATCCGTGGATTTAGAACTTGAGAAATTTAATTTATGTTTAGATGAACACAAATATCGCCAAAAGGTGTTAGATTTAGAAAAATTTGGTAGAGATATTGGAATTAATGCTACACCAACTTTTCTAATTTATAATGATAATAAAATTATCAAAATTACTGGTAATCAGCCTATTGAAGTGTTTAAGAAAGCAATATCTGATTTGTGATTTTATCCTTGCCAAAATATGCCTAGTAAAGTATGATATATGTTCATTCTCGACATACAACAGGATAATTTCTTTTAAAAAAATCTAAAAAATGAACATTAATGTCTAGTAGAGCCCCAGTAATCATGGTTGTAGATGATGCCAGGTTTATGAGACAGGTACTTATTGACATTATCAAAACAAATGGATTATCAAAAGAAATTGTTGAAGCTGTAGATGGTATTGATGCAGTAAAGAAATTTCAAAAATACAAACCAGACCTTGTGACTATGGATATTACTATGCCTGGAGCAGATGGAGTTCAGGCTTTACGTGCAATATTGAAAATCAATCCTAGAGCCAAAGTAATTATGATTACATCAGTTGAAGAAAAACATACAGTTCACGATTCAATGAAACTTGGTGCAAGAGATTACATTGTAAAACCATTTGATCGTTCTAGTGTTCCAATGGTGTTAAACAAAGTATTAAGGCAAAGACCATCTTCTTGGTCTGAAATTAATGAAAGATACGCAGCCTCTAGTAAATAATTTTTTAAAACTATTAAACTGAGATTTCAAGTAATTTAGGAAGTTTAATTGAAAATATACTTGGTTTAGTTTTTACAGATATACTACCTCCATGCTGTTCAATTATTCGCTTACAGCTTGCTAATCCAAGTCCAGTTCCACGTTGTTTGGTCGTAAACAATGGCTCAAATATCTTTGTCATAAGTTCTTGTGGAACTCCACTTCCTGAATCTTCAATTTCAATTAAAATTTCATTGTTATTATCTTTAATTCGAATAGAGACTTCTCCTCTTTCATTATTGGCTTCTACTGCATTCATAATAATATTATCAAACACAACTTCGAGTTTATCAGCATCATAAACTGATTGAAGATTATCTCCCACAATGTTGATTGATAACTCAGCAGATTTTTTTATTTTAGCCACAGATAAGCTAATTGTCTCTAAAATAGAATTTCGTGTAGTATGTAATGTTTGTGTTTTTACGAAATCTAATACATCATCAATTTGATTGGCCATCCTAGAAACTGCACGTTCCATCATTTCAATTTGTTTTTCTGAAAAACCAGTATCAACACTTTTGGATTTAGCCTTAACTATTTCTACAGTTCCTTTAATTACTGTCAAAGGATTTCTTAGATCATGTGCAAGTCGTGCTGAAATTTCTCCTATAGCAGATAGACGTTCTGCTTGCATCAATTTATTAGTTTTATTTATAACTTCAAGTTCTAATTGATCACGTTGTTGTTTTAACTGTTCTTCAGAAATTGTAATTTTTGTTAAATTTTCCTGTAATTTTTTATAAAGTTCAGTTGATTGCTCTTTCTCGCTATCGAAAAGTTTTTTCATCATATCTAATTTTTCTACCGCATATTTTTGAATCAGAGCAGAAAGTTCTCGTGTTGCTTTAATAGATTCAGGTTCGTCTAATAATTCTGTTCTAATTTCAGAGGTCTTGAATTGTCTAGTTTTTTCAGTTTGTAGTGATCCTATTTCCTTTTCAAAATTTTCATGGGATTGTTTAATTTTTTCAATTCTTAATAATCTATCAGCTAACTGAGAATTAATATAATGCATATATTGTTGTGCTTTGTCGATTTGATTTTTTGAAATTTCTGCTTGAGTCCTTATTGATTTTGGATCTCGTTCTTTGAATACTATAGTTCTTTCAGTTGCATCTAATGGATCAATATTTTCAATATCTGTCTTATCTTTACGATCAAGGTATTTCCTAACCATTTGTTTTTGTTTATTTTAGGTGCATAATACTGAGTTCTTTGTTCAAAACGAACACACATGAATCTAGAAAGACTTTTTTTCAGAATTATCCCTGTGCATGTTTATTGCTATTTGAGGATCATAATTAGAATTGAAGCCAATCATACCTCGCATAATGAGATGATCTATGCATTCAATTATGAATCCGCATTCTAATTCTCCATATTTTTTAGATTTATTTGAAATTTGTTGAAATAATACTTCATCTTCAATTTTTTTTGTTTGACAAACATACGTTTTTAATAATAGCCCTAATTGGGTCAATTTGTTCTTAGATAGGATTTTTTTTTCGATGTAAATTTCACGCATAAGATCTTCAATATAATGTACACCGCTTTCAGATACTTTGTACCTCAAAAGTTTTGGATAGTCATTTAATGGTATTGGATATAATTTTCCAATTACGCGTGCAGTCATATCATTAGAATTGTCAATTAGGCTAATGACTAGTGCGGTAATTTTTTAAAATCAATAGATCCAATTTGGTAATATTACATTCTTTGATTCATGAATTGACCAAACTTAATATTCATATATTCAAAAAGTTGGATATGGGAAAATTCGCGCTTCAAAAAACTGATTCTGTAAAACTATATAAAATAAGAAAAATCTTAGATGAGCTTTCTCAAAAAACAGGCAGAGGTACAGAACTAATTAGCCTCTATATCCCAAATGGAAAACAACTACATGAAGTGATTACCAATTTAAGAGAGGAGCAAGGAACTGCAGATAACATTAAATCAGATTTAACAAGAACACACGTAGTAGATTCCTTATCAAAAGTACTACAAAGGCTAAAACTTTATAAAAAAACGCCTGAACGAGGTCTAGTAATTTTTTGTGGGGCTTTACCTCCAGAAGGAGGAGGTCCATTAGGAAGTGAAATTGTCAAAGTTTACGAAATTGATCCTCCAAAAGATTTGAAAACATTTCTGTATAGATGTGATGATCATTTTCATGTAGATATTCTAAAAGATATGTTAAAAGATGAAAACTTAATTGGTTTTTTAGCGATCGATGCTAAAGATGCAGGATGGGGATTATTACATGGAGATAAAATTGAAGTTTTAAAAGAAACTGGTTCAGGGGTTGCAGGAAAACATAGACAAGGCGGACAATCTGCAAAAAGATTTCAAAAATTAAGGGAGATGGAACTTACCTATTTTTATAATAGAGTAGCCCACATAACCAAAGAATATTTTATTGATATTTATCCAATTAAAGGACTGATTATTTCAGGTCCTGGTCCAACAAAAGAGGATTTTATCAACGGCAACTATCTTGAATACCGATTACAAAATATGATACTAGATACCATCGACGCATCTTATTCTGGTTCAGAAGGGATTAGAGAAGCATTTGCAAAATCAATGGAAATTTTATCAGATTTTAGAATGGTTGAGGAGAAAAAACTTGTTGAAGACTTGTTCAAACACATCAATAATAATACAGGTCTAGCTGCTTATGGGTTAAAAGAAATTATTAATTTTTTAAAAAACAATGTTGCCAAAAAAATAATAATTACAAATGACACTAACCTTCATCGAATTAAGATTAAATGTAAAAAATGCCAGAATATTAGAGAGGATTTTTTAGAAAGACCACAATTAATTCCAAAAAAAACTGAGATGCTTAACTCACCGTGCCCAAATTGTAAAAGCACTGATTCTGAAGCATCAACACAAGATATAGTAGATTATCTTGCATTACTTGCATCAAAAACTGGAACTAAAATTGAGGTTGTTTCAGGTAAAGCTGAACACGGTATGATGCTTTCTAGTATTGGTAAGATGGGAGCTATCTTAAGATATAATCCAAATCAATAATTAACGAATTGCTTCTTTACCTTGTGTAATTGTCATCAAGTTGTTTACTTTTTCACCAATAATTCTATCTTCTAGATTTCTATTTGTTCGTGAATTAATCATTCTACCTTCTATTTTTTTTACAAGAAAATCTAATGAAAAAGGTTTTTGGATAATTTGTATTGTATCATCTTTAAAGTCTGAAACTTTTTGTAAGATATTTTGACCATATGCTGTTAGGAAAATTATTCTTTGATTTGTTTTTAACTTTACAATTTCTTTTGCAGTATCAACTCCAGTCTTTCTTGGCATGTTTTGATCCAGTAAGACAACATCATAAGGAGGGCTATTGTCTTTTTTAAATAATTCTGAATATTTTGCTTCATCAGTATACAAATCAAGACATTCAACACCATCTTTTGTTACTGTAACTTGATGGCCTTTTTTTTCTAATGCAATTTTGTATTGTTTTGCAGTATATTCATTATCTTCAGCCAATAAAATATTAATTTGCATTTTACTCTAATTTATTGGCATTACTAAACCTCATTAAGTGGAGTTTGTTTAATTCAAACGAACGAAATAATCAAAGTAATCATCAATAGTTTAAGATTTTATGCTTTTTCGGATTCGTTCAGCAAGAATTTTCAATTCATTTTCTTTTGCAATTTCTCTTCTAGTCCAAATCGTTTCTCTGCTTTCATATCTTGGTATAATATGAATATGAACATGAGGCACAATTTGCTTTGCAGCTCGGCCGTTATTTTGTGCCACACTAAATGCATCGGCTTTTGTAGCTTCTATTACTGCTTTGGCAATTTTAGGAATTTTTGAAAAAAGTTCTCCTACTTTTTCAGCAGTCATATCAGTAATTTTTTCAAAATGTTCTCGAGGCATTACAAGTGAATGCCCAGTGTCAATTGGATATATATCTAAAAATGCAACATAGTTTTCATCTTCATAAATAAAATGCCCGTCTTTTTTTCCTTGAACAATTTCACAAAAAATACAG
>CAWTZT010000040.1:0-4453 GCA_963919845.1 Thaumarchaeota archaeon CSP1-1 | reverse complement strand
GTCAATATAATCAGAGGATTTATGCTCTGGTGTTTTTTCTTGATTTGCTACATCATTATTTTTTTCTTCATTTTCAGAAATATTTTCTGAGTTAATATCATCAGAATGATTAGAATTTTGATTCATTTAGATCTCCGCTCATTCTAGAGGAAAATCCACATCACAAACAGGGCAGCGGCCCCTTTTTCCTTTATAATCTTCATTATAGTATTGAACAATTTTTGCACTACAATTCCAACAGATTATCTTTTCTATTGACAACCATCAGATTTTTGATACAATTTGTATTTAAAATAATGTATTTTCCTAGTTTTTTAGTACTTTAATGAAAATAAGGTAAAAAACAATAATTTTAATGAATTTAATAGATAATATAAAAATTTTAAAGGATAAATTAAACTAAAATTTGTGCGTCTAGGAAGCAATACGTCAAATGAATTTTTCAAAATTTTAAATGATAAAAATAACGAAATTCAAAAATCATTTCTCAAAAAAATAGAGAATTTCATAAAACAAGTATCTATAAGTGCAATGCTAGGAGATGGCACAATAACTAAAACTAAAACATTTGATCCTATGCAAATTAAGGATTTTTTTGGAAAAACATTAAAAAATTTACAGAACTGGAATCAACAAGAAGTTTCTGAAACAAATGATGAAGGCCTTCGAAGAATTTTTATCAAATTTGACATTAAGGAAGGAAATTATCAATTATCAGGTCATATGTCAATTCAATTTCATGTGTTATTATTCTATAAAGCAGACAACAAAGTTATTCAATATCAAAAAGAACTTTCAGAAATCATTGAAAAAACTAAAACTATGGATTCCAAGTTAGCTGATAACAGCGATCAATTTGTTTTGGAAAAATTAAGAACTATGGGATACAAGAATTTAGATCACCAACAACTATTTGAAATTTTATTTGAAAACGACGAAATCCAAAATAAAATTTACAAGGAAATTGAGGAAAAGACAGACTCTAATTATAAAAATTCACTATCAAGAAAAACGCAATTGTTTAATGAATTAGATAATCTGTTACTAGAAACATATCAAACCTCTAATGTGTTAATAGATGATGCACGGTTAGTTACTGGTGAAGAAGGGATACTTTGTAATTTTGATCTTGAATTTATTAAAAATGGAATAAAAGAAGGAATGTTTAATCCAAAAAAAATTCCAAAAAACATTCAAGAGAAAATAATTTTACGATTAGATCAGATCAGAAAAATTTTCGAATCATAAAACAATTGTTTATATCTAACAATTTTTATAAATTAAAATTAATCAAGGGACTTGCGAACTGAGGCGAGGTGCCTCTTTAGGGGAGTAACACATGTCCCTTGACTAGTTCATACCGATCAACGTGCAACTATAAAGCCTTTTCCAGGAATTCATGTTTTTTTTAACACATAACTTGAAATTTTTACTAAATTGTTTGTAGGAATTATAAGAAATCAAATATAGCCAATTAAACGAAAAAACCTAATGACTCTATCATATGATGATGTAAAAAAAGCCCAATTGGCAAAAAGCGATGATATTAGAAAAACATCCCTTGTTTATTCTCAATTATTTAGTTCTTTAACTGGTTCAGAAGTTTATCTAAAATCTGAATTTCAGCAAAAAACTGGGTCATTTAAAATTCGAGGAGCATATTTTAAAATTAAATCACTTTCTGATGATGAAAAAAGAAGTGGGGTTGTTGCAGCATCAGCTGGAAACCATGCTCAAGGGGTTGCATTTGCAGCATCATTAGAGAAGATTCCGTGTACTATTATTATGCCAAAAAATGCATCTCCTGCAAAAGTTTCAGCAACACGTGGATATGGTGCAAAAGTAATCCTTGAAGGAAATAATTATGATGAATCCTGGACTAAGGCAAAAGAAATTGCAGAATCAACTGGGGCTAAAATCATTCATGCATTTGATGACCCACATGTAATTGCTGGCCAAGGAGTAATTGGTCTAGAAGTTTTAGAGCAACTTCCAGATGTTGATGAATTGTATGTTCCAATTGGTGGAGGTGGTCTTGCAGCAGGCATTTTGCTTGCTATTAAAACAAAAAACCCCAACGTTAAGGTGATTGGTGTTCAATCAAAGTCATACCCTGCCATGCATGAATCCTTCAAATCTGGAGAATTAAAATCAGTTGTAGGCGAAAGAACAATTGCTGATGGAATATCAGTTAAAAAACCTGGTACAATCACTTTTGAAATAATCAAAAAAATGATAGATGATATTGTTTTGGTAGATGATTACCAAATCATAAAAACTATGTTTTTACTCATGGAACGAGCAAAAATGGTAGTAGAACCAGCAGGAGCAGCAGGTCTAGCATATCTTTTACAAGCAAAACCTTCGCCTGGAAAAAAAGTAGTTGTAATTTTGTGTGGAGGAAATGTGGACATGTATTTGCTAGGTCAAATAGTAACTAAAGGGCTTACCCAGATGGGAAGATTAGTAAAATTGTTTATTCTGTTGCCGGATAAACCCGGAGCATTAAAGGAATTAGTTGATGAAATTTCTGTCTTGAGTGTTAACATTGTTGAAGTTCTTCATGACCGATTAAGCTCCAACATAGATGCTGGATCAGCTGGAGTTACTTTAAGTCTTGAAACTGAAGGAAAAGAACATACAGAAAAGTTGTTAGAGCACCTAAAAAAGAAAAATTTGAAATTTACTGTGATGACCTAGTTTTATCGGAATTTTTTCTTTACAAATTTTGAAAGACCAACTCGCTGCATTTCATCGGATTCCTTTAAAACCGACCTATGTTGAGTTTCCTTGTACTTTTCTAGCTTTTTTCTTAAATCTCCAAACTCATTAGCTAGGATTTTCAATGCGTAAATTCCAGCATTTACAGCCTTATTTACCCCCACAGTAACAACTGGCGAACCAGATGGCATTTCAGAAATTGACAATAAGGAATCCAAACCACCAAATGCTGAAAATTTATGTTTCTCTGTTTTTTTATTTTGTTTATCATTATACACCATAATTGGAACACCTATTACTGGAATTACAGTATGCGCAGCCATCATACCTGGAAGGTGTGCTGCACCTCCAGCTCCTGCAATGATAACCTTAAACCCATTATTTTCTGCAAATTTTGCATATTTATCTAATCTTGAAGGAGTCCTATGAGCTGAAATAATTTGATCATCATGTTTTACGTTGAAACTATCTAAAATTTCAGCAGCACCATGCATTATTCTGCTATCTGAGCTAGAACCCATGATAATGCCTACAAGTGGTTTTTTATTGTAGTTCACAATAGGTCAAAAAACGCTTGTTATTTTTAATCTTCCCGTAGAAAAAATTTAGAAATTATCGTCTTTTTGGTTTACCGCTTTTAGCTTTTTTTCTCCTTCTACGAGCAGCACTACTATCAGCTCTTCTTACATGTTTTCCTTTTTTTCTCAATGGCATATCAATTATTATGAAATATTAGGTATACAATTCTATCCTTTCAATGATTTAATACAAAAATTATATTTTTGAGGCTATTTTTTGTGCCTAGATTGGAACTAATGGATCAGATCTGTGATCAAATCGATCAAAACTAGTTAACCTTTGAACAATATTAAGATCTTTTCATTGTTATGAGGAACGGTAATAACAATATGAAAGAAGGTCCACAGCAAACAATCTTCGACTCTATGGAAGAGTCCACTCTTCATAATTACAAATTATCTGCAGATGAACTAAAACAAGAATTAGTAAAATTTGATTTAACAGCAAATCAATCTAAGGTTTACATATTTTTAGGAAAATACGGTTCTAAAACTGCACCTGAAGTTTGTAAGGCACTAAAAATTGCACGCACAGAATCATATCAATTATTAGCATCGTTACAAAAAAAAGGAATTGTTTCTGCAACCTTTGGACATCCAATAAAATTTTCAGCTTTAGCACTTAACAAAGCAATTAAGACATTAGTTAATGTAGAAAAAGAACGAGTCAGGTCACTAGAAAAACAACAAAAAACCATTATCAAACTTTGGGACAGTATTCCTAATTTTCTTAGAGAAAAAACAGATGTACAAGAAAATAGATTTCAGATGTTACAAGGACCAAATCCAATTAATGCAAAATTAAAAGAGATGATATCAGAAGCTCAAAAAGAAATTGTAGTTCTTGGTTCTGAGAAAGACTATTTACGATTTTACCATTCAGAGTTTTTAGATAATTTAACTGCCCAAAAATGCAAAACTAAAGTAATAACTTCATGCACTGAAAAAACACAGTATGTCTTTGACGATATGGACAAAAAACAAATCAAGTGTATGCCTGGATATATTCAAGACAAGCTTTGTTTTGTTATGAAAGATTCTAATGAAATGATTTTCTTTACTAAAAAAGATGACCAATCATTACAAAATTCCACTGCAATGTGGACGGATTCATCTTCTATGACATATTCAATGAAAGTGCTCTTTGATTTTAT
>CAWTZT010000039.1:0-4389 GCA_963919845.1 Thaumarchaeota archaeon CSP1-1 | reverse complement strand
CGTACAAAGACTTACAGAACTATCGATAAATTACTAAACCAGAGTTTTGTTTCAACAACAATTTCCAATCCTAAACTATGTATTGCAACTAAACCTGAAGAAGTTCTTAAAATTGTATTACAGAAAAAAAGAGATGAAATTGACCGAATTAACAAACTTGGACATGAAGTAATTAAAAAAATTAATCAAATTGTTCCAATTAAGGAAGGAGTTTATGTTCCAACTTTCAGAACAGTTCAAGGACGTGCAAACATTTACGCACATGTTGAAAAATTGTTGGAAGAATCTTCTAAAACAATTTTCATTGTTACAACAACTGAAGATGTTCTAAGAATGTATCATACTGCAATACCAGATAAGATTAAAGAATGTATAAAAAATGGGGGTACTGTAAAAATTTTAACTGATGCTAGTGAGAAAAAATTTTTCTCATTAATTGAAAGACTCAAAGCCAGTGAGACAAGACTTGGAAAACTGCCTTCAAAAGGAAGAATAATTGTAGAAGAAGGTACCCAAATGATTATGTCAGATGCTATGAATTCCTATAATAATTTGAGTAAAGATTCATCTCTCCACTCAACAGATTATTTTGGAGGAAGTTCAGAATCAGATTTTGCTCTATGGACAAACTCATCTGAAATGGTAAACAACATCTTTAGTTTGTGTAAGTTCCTATGGAAAACATCTAAACCAATAAAAAAATTAGAAGTAAGCTAAACTTAAGATTAATTTTTTAAAACGCTTTATAATTTTTTAATTTCTCCAAAGTGTTATTTAGATTAACATGAAAGCAACTACTGCCATTACAATCATTATAACAACGTGTTTAATTCCCCCAACATATGACCCTCCTCCAATTTTTCCTGCAGCTAATCCTCCAAACACTGCTTCAATAATTGACATGTTAAACAAAATCGTATTAAGCGCTTCTATATCAAGAGATGCAATTGATGTAAATGCACCTCCACCTTCAGCTGCACCTGGCGTTTCTAGTATCATTTCTTGAACTACCTCAAATTCACTAAAAAACTGTGAAGAAAGAATTACTGAAATTCCCAAAAATACAGCAAAAGAAATGTAAATGGTGTAAGTATATGGCGCTAATGAGGATTTACGCTCTTTTTCAATATTCTGCAATTCTGTGACGTGTTTTTGTATCATCTCAAGGTTACTTCGAATATCACCTCCAATTTTCAAAGCCATTTCCAGTAAGACCACTACACGCTTTGACATTTTTGTTCCAGTTCGTTGAGCAAAATTTTCAAAGGCATCCTCCATTGGAAGCCCCCAACTAATATTGGCACGTAAATTCTTTAATTCTGGGGTCAAAGCGCCCATGTTACGGTCAGCAGTTTGTTCAATTGCACGAATCAAGTTTGCTCCACTTTGAACTGCACTGCTTAATGCTAACAAGAAAAGGGGAAGGTTTCTATCAATGCTGTCTTTTCTTTGAACCTCTTTTACTTGCAATAGAGTTACAGGAACTACCGAAATTAGAATTCCAAAAATTACTCCAACGGTTTTTGCAGAAGAATCATCAGTTATTAATTCTGAAAAATAAAAACTAAACATTATAACAAAGATGCCAATTATTCCAGATGATACTCCGACTTTAAAATAGTTAGAGTGAATAATTGATGGTTTTGGCATCTCTGTCATTTCTGCCTTTGTTTTTTTCTTTATTCTAGGATTAGCCTTTTGCATAACAATATCACTTCTTTGGAATCATCGAGTCCATCATAAACAACATGAGAAAACCAAAGAATGGAACCATAACATATGTCAATAAATTCATCAGAGTCATCAGATCAAAACCTGCAAGATCTGGACTCATTATAGCCATTATTGATAGCATAATTACTGACATTAATGGAAAAACTATCAACAATATTGTGTACATTTCTGCCATTACTCCAAGAGAGTCAGTTGATTTCTTCATGTTCATTTTTTTCTCTTCTAACTGAACCTTTCCTGTTGCCATAAAGTAATCTTTGAGGTTTCCTCCAGATTGGACTGTAATTATGGCCCCTTCTAAAAGTCCGGCATATGGCCCTGAAGGGGTTCTCTTAATAAGATCCGTAATTGCAGTAACCAAATCCATTCCTAGCACATCAATATTTCTGGTAATGAATTTTGCATCTTTTATCATCTCTTCATCAGAATCCTCAGCAGCTAATGTTTTGAAAATTGCTTCTAATGTAAGCCCGCTTGTAGCAAGAGTTGCCATATATCCTAGAAAGTGAGGCAGCTCATCTACAAGTTTGGCTCCTCTATTTTTGACTTGAATATTTGGCATCATTTGTAGAATAAAGAATGTTACCTGGGCCATGCCAGCACCTGCAATAATTGGTAAGAGAAATGCAAACGCAGCAGGTTGAATGTTTACTACCAATGAAATAATAATTCCTGTGATTAATCCAATAATTCCAGCAATACCGCTGAAAAACACCATGCTACAAACATAGACTTCATATGGAATTGGTAATCTTGATTGTTTTAGAATTTTTTCAAGACTATGTAATCGTGGATACAAAAATCCAACATGGTTATTTAATAATCTATAACTTAATGTGTGAATAGATGTACCTAAATTTTCATCCTTTGATTTTTTGTAGTTTGAAGACTTTAACATAACCTTACACTGATAATCTTTTTCTTTCTGAGAAACGCTCTGGGTCTGCATAAAACTCTTTTATATTCTGAGAAACCTCTTTGTAATCTCTTATATTGTTCTTGACCATCCATTCTAAAGCAAGTTTTCTTTTACTTAATTCATAATTAATTTCTTCATCACTTTCTCCATATCTTTCTTTAATTTTATCTAAAACAATACTGTTTCCTGAATAACTATGAGTATCTGTATTTGGATCCCATTTGAAAATTTCATGAGTTTTAATCTCGCCTGTTTTTTCATCCATACCTGCAATCTCAGAAATTTGAATGATTCTACGTACTGACTTGTCTTTTACTCTTAATTTTAATTGTAAAGTAATCAAATCCAATGTATTTGCAATCAACGTTTTTGGAATATCCATTGGAGATGATGCAAGTCTGGTTAAGGTAGCTTCAATAGAGTCAGCATGTATTGAAGAGAATCCTCCGTGACCAGTTGCCATTGCTTGAAATAGTGTGTAGGCCTCTTTTCCTCTTGTCTCTCCGACAATTATGACATCTGGTCTCTGTCTTAGAGCAGCACGTAATAGGTCAAATTGATTTATTTCTCCAATTTGTCCATCTGTAAAGTTTTGACGAGATACAGCTGGAATCCAGTTTTCGTGAGGTAAGTTCAGTTCTTGAGTATCTTCAATGGATACTATCTTCATTCCAGGTCGAATAAATGAAGCAAAGGCGTTCAATGCAGTTGTTTTTCCACTAGCTGTACCGCCTGCAACTAACATTGTAGAATTTTTTTCAGCAACATACCACAAATAGGCTCCAATATCTGTTGACATCGTTTGGAATTTTATAAGATCTACAACTGTAATTGGGTCTGACCTGAATCTTCTAATGGTGAAAGTGCTTCCACGTTTAGTAATTTCATGACCTAAAGTAAGATTAATTCTGCTTCCATCAGGTAAAGTAGCATCCACTATTGGATTTGCTAAAGAAGCATGTTTGCCACACATGTATGCCATCTTTCTTGCAAAATTATTTAGTTCTTTATCCTTTTGAAATAAAATATTTGAGGGGATCGATTCAAACTCCCTATGCCAAATATACAATGGTATGTTAGTTCCATCACAACTAATTTCTTCTACCATATGATCCCGCATTAAAGGTTCAATTCTTCCAAGATAAATAAAATCTCGAATAGCATAATAAGTTATTTTAGACAAGTTTTTAGAAGGAATTTCTAATCTATATTTTTTTATTAACTGAGCGATTTTTTTTGTAATTTTTCTTTCAGCAGACTTTTTTGTTTTAATTTCATTTAAGGAAACTGTTAGCTCTGTCATTAGCAATTTTTTAATTATTTCAAAATTTGCTTTGTCTCTTTTACTTAGTGTTGGTTCTATTATTGTATAGCTATATCCTCCTTTAGCTGTTGTATCTTTAGTTACACCGCCATGGACATCAGCATTATCAAATTCTAACTTTGATACAGAAACAAATTTTGGTATTGGTTTTTCAACTTCTTCTAGATTATTTTCAGGAAGATTATTGATGGTTAATTTTTCCAAATTTAAATTTTGGACTTTTTCAAACTCTGAATTCTTTCTTGCAGTTAAAGGATTAATGAGAATATTTTGTAGTTTACCATTTAGGGTATTTTTCAATATTTTGAATTTCATTTAATAATTCAAGTAAATTATAATTATTTTAGCCATTGTGCGTCCATATGCACAGCATACGGCTTTTACTTTCAATCCTGCCTAATTTGATGATATG
>CAWTZT010000038.1:0-8002 GCA_963919845.1 Thaumarchaeota archaeon CSP1-1 | reverse complement strand
GATACACTACATCATGCTGCATTGCTCTTAAGAGAACTTGATGATGTTGACAGATTCATTTCTTCTGACAAGGAAGAAAATTCTGAACTTGCAAATCTAATTTCACCAGAATGGAAGTCTCTTCAATCCAATTTGGAACTTTCTACCTCAGTTAATGATATCATAAATTCTGAAAATGATATTTTGAATATGAATAATGTAATTGATGCATCATCTAGAATCTCAAAGGCAGTTGAGATATCACAAGCTAGTAACGTAAAATCGGAAATTACGGAAGGATGGGAAGATTTGCTTTTTCAAGTTGAAAATGCACAGTCTATGGATGAAATTCTCAATATAGTATCTGATTTTGATATCTCAATTAATGAATTACGTGAAAAACGAAATCCTCTATCCTTATTAAAATTCAAATACGATGCTATGAAGGTTAAAGCAGAAATACAAGCAGATTACAAAAACTTGTTTATGATTGATAACGCATTACGATTTATTAATACTGCTCAAGAGATGGCAAAGGGAAATCCTTCTGTATCAAAAATAGATAGAATAGAAGTTTTACTTACCTGGGCAAGCACAAAAGCACCAGAAATTCAATCAGATTTGAATTCTTATTCCAAAGACGCGTATAAGGTACGAGCAAGTGATATTCTACAACGAGCCAAATCAATTGAAAATTTAGTTGACCTGAGTTTGAGAAGTAAAAAATTCTTGCCAGGTTATACTGACTTTACTGATTCAATGATAGATAGAGTTGATTTAGCACGAGACCTTGTCATAAAAAATGATCTTGATGCAGCAGATAATATGGTGAGAGGCCTTTTCGATGAGTGGCAGCAAGTTAGTAATGCTTATTCAGAAGATCCTTTCGGTTCAGAAGTTGGTTATAGTGTTGATGAATTAAAACGAATTGAATATAGGAAACAGATGGATGCATTGTCAAACACAGTTTCGAATTTTTACAACGCTGACTTTGAATCACATTCAGAAGATTATGTAAAACTTTCTGATGAAGCATATGACATGATAGATTATGGGAACTTTATTGATGCAGAAAAAAAGATTAAAGAAATGAATGAGTATCTCAGTGAATATCTAGTGTTAAATAATGAGCGGATAATTTATGACATTTCTTATGATCCAGAAAAAGACATTTGGATAATGAAAGGTTCAGTTAATAACCGAGAACCAATGATGATGAATGACAGGAGAGAAACTCTCTATCTAACAATTTATGATATGGATGCAAAAATTCACAGTACTTTGAAATTTAAAGACACACGGGATGGAGACTTTTACACTCAATGGCATGCACCAACTGAACCTGGACTCTATGTAGTAATGTTACAGTATCAAAATGTGAAAGCTTCACAAATTGTAAACGTTCAAGATAAAACTGAGTATTCCTATACTTCAGGAGAACTCAGTGATGCTGAACTTGCAAGAGACTTTGAGGAACTAAAGTCATTCATTTCTTCTTTTGGAGGAGATAATTTTGCAAAAAACCAAAAACGATTTGATTCTGTCATGGATTCTATAAAAAGTGGTTTAGCTGATAGAGATTCAGAAACAGTAAATGAAAAATTAGATGAATTAAAACGTCTGATTGAACGCTATCTTCCCACAAGATCTCGTTCTGCAGTAATCGAAGCTAATATGCAAGATGATAAACTCCAAATTTCTGGAGCCATTCAAAAAACAATCTCATTTAGGGAAGATTTGTATGTTGATATTTACGACCAAAGAGGGGAGCACGTTAAGGAAATTGCATTAAAAGATAATAATTCAGGACACTTTAGTGAGACAATTTCCATTCCATTAGAACCGGGAATTTATGTAGCAAAATTGCAATACCATAATAGCATTGTAAGTGATTTCTTCAATGTTGGATAATGATTAATTCTTCTTGGATGTATTTTTGACTAAATTGAATAGCTGTTTTACAGCTAACTTGGGATGATGGGTTGCAAGCTTTACCATATACGACAAACCAAAATCAGCTTTAATAAAATCAATAAACTCATTCGGTTTTAGCTCTTTAATAATATCAATTTCTTTGTCCCATTCTTCATCAGAAAGTTCAATCCATCTATTTTGTACTTTTGAGGCCGATTTTATTTTTGAGAGGATTTCTTTTTTCCATATTTCAACATATGGGGTTAATGCTTTTTCTGAAGTATCTCCTGATTCTATTGCGTTAACGGCTACACTTCCAGCTACTCTTCCAAATCTTATCGCATATCTAATACCTTCCAACACAAGTGGATTGGCCTGACCTGCAGAATCTCCCACTAAAATCAAGTTATCATAAACCGTTTTTCTTGTTAATCCTTCGTTTGGAATTAATCCGTAATGAAATTCTATAGGAGTAATCTTTCCAAGATTTTTTATTGGTCCCGGTTTTTTCTCTAATAATTCTTTTAATAATACAGTCGGATCAACTGTAGATTCCGGTTTTCCTACTCCCACCCCAATACGAATTTTGTTATGACTGACTGGAAATATCCATGCATATCCAGATGGTGAATACAATTGACCTACCAAAAGCCACCAAGTATCAGCATCTACGTTTTCAGCAAATGCCTCATATTCGGCACCGACACCAAACCTTTTCCACTGTTCAACTAGTCCTAAAGATTTTGCAACCACTGAATGGAATCCGCTCGCATCAATAACTATTTTTGATCTAAATTCAAGTTCTTCTTTAGCTGAACTTGCTTTAACGCCAATAATTTTGTCATTATTGTCTTTGATAATATCGTTTACAATCGTATTGATAAAAATATCAGCCCCTACTTTGGCAGCTTGTTGTGCTAACCACTGGAATGTTTTTCTTACATCTAATACTGCAACTCTTGGTTCAGAATCATGTATAGTAACTTGATTGTTTGGTGAACAAAATGAGTAATTTTTAATTTTGTGGTAGCAATCAGGGGGGATTCCAAATTTCTCAGCATCTTTAATCCATGTAACTCCGCTAGTTCTAACACTTTGAGCGATAGACTCTTCTTTTTCTAATAGTGCTACCTTGGCACCGTTTTTGGCAGCAGAGTAGGCAGCAGACGTTCCTGCAGGTCCTCCCCCAACAACTACTATATCATATACAAAATTTTTTTTCAATGTTATAATCGATACTATCTTTTTAAAACAGGTTTGCCTTTTTCATCATTTTCTCTTTCAGTATCTATTGAACTTGGATTACTCTCTCTATGCATATAACTATGAGTTTCTCCTTCTTTCTTCCTACAAAATTTTTTGTGAATACTTTCTTCTATCTTTAAGGTATCAGAATTTTCATGGAAAAATCTTTTCCCACAATCTGGACAAATTATCTCAGGCATGAAATTTTAGTAATTTCAAATGTATTTATTTTATTCCAATTATGACGTTTCAACCTGCATAATAGCGTTCTAATACTTTATTTTGAGTATAGAACTTATGGCCGAACCTGATTTAGTACCGTTTGCAGTTTGGTCAGTTATTACTTTAGCACTTGTTGCTGTAACTGGAATCGTCTATAGAGCATATTCTAGGAGAAAAAGCCATGAGACACCTTCATCTTGAAAAAAAAGGCTTGCGAGGATTAGCGATTGCAGAAAGTTTTACTCTACAATCCAAAAAATCAATTCTCGCAGGAGTTGTAATGCGTAGAGATTTTGTAATAGATGGTTTTGTTTTTGGAAAAGCAACCTTGGAAGGAAACGATGCAACTGATGAAATTTTACGAATGTTTGAAAAACTTTCACGACCAGATATTAGCTATCTGTTAGTTTCTGGAATTATTATTTCATTGTATAATTTTATAGATTTAAAAAAAATTTCTGAATCATTAAACCTTCCAGTAATTGGTATTACTTATCAGGATTCAGAAGGAATCGAAGATGCTATAAAACATCATTTTCCTGATTCATATGAATCAAAACTCCAAGACTATCAAAATTTAAAACAAAGAGAGAAAATTACTCTTCACACCTCTTACGATGTTTTTGTTAGAAGAGAAGGTTGTAATCTTTCTGATGTCAAAAATCTTTTAAACCAATTAACTTTACAAGGTTCGTTTCCAGAACCGTTACGAGTGGCACAAATGTTGGCAAGAACTTTGCTTAAAGATGGCTAGCCTTCTGAAGCTGTTTTTCCACCATCTATATTTAGAATAGTTCCAGTAACCCAATTTGCTTCATCAGAGGCCATGTAAAGAACCGCATTTGCGACATCAACTGGTTCACCAATCCTGTTTAATGGTAATCTATCCTCAAGAACTTTCCTAGCTTTAGGATCATCAAGATATGGCTTTATCATTCCAGAATTAATTATCCCTGGATTAATACAGTTACATCTAATATTACTTCGTGCATATTCGACTGCAATAGATTTAGTGAACATGTTAATGGCAGCCTTTGTTGCTGAATATACTGCTAAATGAACTCTTGGAATTGCTCGTTCACTTGAAATAGAACCAATATTGATTATGCACCCACTTTTGTTTTCAAGCATATTTGGAAGAACAGCTTTTGTCATTTTAAAAACTCCTAACATGTTTATATCTACTAATTTCGAAATTTCAGCTTCTTTCATTTCATGAAAATGGATTGGATCATTTATTGCACCTGCACTATTAACCAAAATATCGATTTTACCATAATTCTTAATGATTTGTTCTACAGTTTGAAGTACTTGTGATTCATTTGTAATATCACATGAAATTGAAACGGTAGCATCTTTATTTGAAATATCTGATCTTGCCTTTTCTAGCGAATTGAGATTTCTTCCCAATAAAACAACATTTGCTTTTTCTTCAGAAAATCGTTTAACAACACTTAGTCCAATATCACTTGAAGCACCAGTTACTACTGCAACTTTATCTTTTAATCGCATGTTTTAGAATATTAGAATTATCTTAAATTAATTGTGTTGCTTTTCTGATTTTGTAGATTTTTTTAGGTATGCAAGTATGCCTGTATAATCTATATCTCCAAACCCTTCCTTTATTGCATTTTTGTAAACTTCAAGTGCTTGTGAAGTCATAGGAAGTTTTAGGCCATATGATTTGGCTGCCTCATTAATGGTGTTTAGATCCTTTTTCAAATTTCTGAGGGTAAAGGTTGGTTCAAATTCGTCATTAATCATTTTGTAAGCTTTGTTTTCACTCATACCTGTTTTGAAGTATGTTGAATTGAGAATTTCCAAAAATATTTCTGGATTAATTTTGGCACCCCTGACAAGAGTTATCCCTTCTGATAAGGATAGGGCAAGCATACCAATCTGAAGATTCATTGCAAGTTTTATAGAATGTGCAGTTCCATTTTTTCCAAGAAAGAAGGTTTTGTTTGCAATAGTTTGGAAAACTTTTTTATGTTTTTCAAAAGCTGATTTATTTCCTGCCGCCATTAGAACCAACTGTCCTTTGATGGCTAGATTGGGACCCCCCATTACTGGAGTATCAAGCATAATAATGCCATTTTCGTTAAATTTTTTTGCAATATTTTTTGAATCAATAGGATTGATTGTACTCATGTCAGATACTACTAAATCTTCATGTTTTCCTTCTATGATCCCATTATGACCAAAAGATACATCATTTACGGCATTAGCATCTTTTACAACTGTAAAGACTAGTTCTGATACAGAAGCAACATCTTTTGGATTGTCAAATACCTGGGCCCCATTCTTTACAAGTTCTGATGTTTTTTCCTTGGTTCTATTATACACGTTTAATTCATATCCAGATTCTAAAAGATGCATGGCCACTGCCTTTCCTAACATCCCAGTTCCAATTATTCCAACTTTAGTCAACACTATGATGTCTAGATATTGATTATTTATTTCTCTAGAAACTCAAAAGATGATATTTATCTTCGTTCTTCAGATTTTATTTTCCACTTTTCTCTTCCAAGCCTTGAAGCCTCAAATTCTAAATGTCCAAGAACTTTGTCTCCACTTCTAACCATCGCGTAATCAGATTTTTTAAAGTGAAAAATTTTTTCTTTGGTTCTATATCCTCCTTCAATGACCTTGATTTTGAATCGCTTACTAGCTTTGATTATTAATTTCCTAGCAGCTTGAACATTTCCCATCCAAGAAAACATTTCAAAAGTACCAAAATTTTGCGTTGTAAGTTTATACCCGTATAATCTGGCTTCTATTTTTAATCCTTGTTTTTGAGCTTCTTCATTAACCCATTCAACAACTTTTGAGCCATATCCTTCTTCTACTCCAAATGATTCGGATTCTTTCATGCGATTTATTTAAAATCGTTATAAATGAAGAATCATGTCAGAAACCGTTCTCTATTTGTTAAACTAAAATAGAATCATTTCAAGTTCATAATTGTGATTACTGTCGATTGCCGGGATGTTGAGGCTATAAAAAATGAATTAGTAGTATATGTTTCCGATCAAATTACTGCTATACCCGCAATTAAAAATCACGAATTCATTTTATCTCCCATTAATGACGAAGAAATAATCGATACAACAGAGGTAATCACGGCAATCAAGGAATTTCTTGAATCAATAGGTGAGGCAAAAAATTTTGCAGTAATTTCAAGGCAAGATGTTGTTTTAATTAAATCGATTTCTGGCAAGGTAATCGAAAAAGAATCTCTTCCTCAAGGACAAATGTTTTCATGTCCACATTGTGGCTTTGTAACTCGATATGAGGTTGAATATAATAATCACACTAAGATACACTATCTGTAACTTTTATTCTAAAATTTCAAAAAATCTGGAAGAGAATTTATAAACACTAAAACTAAATTATCAATATGAACAATATTGCCAAAAAAGACGATATCTCAAAGATTTACTGTGAAAAATGTGATACAGTATTTTATTCTAAGAAAAAATATGAAGCGCATTACTCCAAACATTCGTCTGGTGTTTCATGTGATTCATGCCCATTAGATATCGCAGTTGAAAAAATTGTTAATTTGTTCAAACGTAGATAATAATCCATATCAAGATGCACCTAAAAATTTGGAACAATCTTTTTAAATTATTTAACATTGGGGATGCATCATGAAGAAAAAAGGAATTATCATTGGAGGTATTGTCGCTTTAGTGATTATTGGAATTATTACCTCTTTTTCTACCTATCAAGGAGAAAACGAAATCTTAAACCTAGATATGGAAAGAACACATGGAACAGTTTCAACTGCTATGGGTTCACCTATTTTGGGTTCACCAGATGCACCAATTACTATAATTGAATTTGGAGATTATCAATGCAGCCAATGTTACAATTGGTATCATAACACAAAACCAGCTATAGTAGAAAATTATATTGAAACTGGTAAAGCGAATCTAGTATTCGTTGATCTTGCTATTCTTGGTCGTGACTCACTTAAAGCTGCAGCGGCTTCTTATTGTGCTGAAGAACAAGGCCAATACTGGGAATTCCATGATTTACTTTATGTTTCTCAAGAAGGAATTGATGATGGTTGGGCTAACTCAGAGCGGCTAAATGCTTTTGCTTTTTCCCTTGGGTTGGATATGGATATGTTTGAGAATTGTACTGAGTCAGGGAAATTCAATAAAAGAGTTCAATTCAACATCAATGAAGCAAAAAAAAATGGTGCTACTGGCACGCCAACATTCATTATTGTAAGTTCTGACGTGCAGCAAAAAATTGGTGGAGCACAACCCTTTTCAGTCTTTGAGAAGATATTTGATTCAATGATCTAAATGCCTGAGGCAATTAAACTAGTTTTTTCAAATTACAAATATATCGTTCTAGCAGCTGTAATATTTGTTGGATTATTAATACCGCTTTTAATAATTTCCGAATACATTTTCCTTGAACCATATATTGTATCTCATCTACCGAGTGGAACTGAATTAGGTTTTGTATTGATAGTTGCAGTATCAGCTTTATCTGGTCTTGTACTATCAATGAATATCTTCAGGATAAACAATTTTCGGAGAAACATAAAAAGGAAAATTAGTGGCGGTGTTTTTGGTTCAATGATTGGTGCAGTAGCTGGAGCTTGTAGCTGTGGACCAATTGG
>CAWTZT010000037.1:0-7072 GCA_963919845.1 Thaumarchaeota archaeon CSP1-1 | reverse complement strand
TACCAAATTTTAGGAAAAAAAATTTTTAAAACTTGGAGTTGTTACACTAACAAAAAAATTCATTGTGGAAAATGTGAGTCATGTAACAACAGAAAAATGGCGTTTATTGAAGCAGGAATTCTAGATAAAACACAATACAGTATCTGATTTAAAAAAATTCTTGCAAAATTATTCGTAACGATTTTTTAAGATTGGTTTTTTTAGAATAAGACCTCTTATTACAATATACCAAACCAAAAAAGTTACAGTAACAATACCCCAAAAAATCCAGTTAAGTAATCCTTCGTTAGGTGCTAGTTCCTCTTCCTGAGAACAAACTGAAAGATGCGATACTTGAATGCAAACCCAGTTATGAGTTAAAACCATGTCTTCTAATATAGGAACTATTTGATGAGAAATCACAACAGCTACTGCTAATACAATGATGAATTCAATAACAAACCAAATCCAATGTGGGAAAGATTCTCCTGGGATGTAAATATTATCGTGGGTTACCACATAGTCTGTGTCCTAAATTGATTATTTATTTTTTCAGTAATTATCAGATCTTTAAGGATTCGGATGGACGTTTCCTAATGAGGGCTATGATGTTATCCCTTTCATCTTTCTTTTCATAAATTCCTCTAAAAGCGGCTGACATCATTGTAGCATCATTTCTAACACCCCTCATTTTCATGCAGAGATGTTCAGCTTCTGTCATTACAATAACTCCTTTAACTCCTTGAGAATAAAGTTCATCAGCAATGTTTTTAGTTAATCTCTCCTGGATTTGTAGTCTTTTTGAGTATTTTTCTACCAATCGAACTAGTTTTGAAATTCCAAAAACTCTTCCGTTTGGGGAATAAGCAATGTGAATTTTACCAAAAAAAGGCAAAATATGATGCTCACACATTGAGTAAAATTTAATGTCTTTTGCAATGACAACATCAGAATCTTCAGAAAACTGTACGGAAAGTTCTGAATCAATATCATATCCTCCAAAAATCTCTGCATACATTTCAGCAATACGTTCAGGAGTTTCAAGTAATCCTTCTCTTGAAGGATCCTCGCCTACTTCAATAATTAACTCTCTAACGAGTTTTTTTATCCTATTTTTGTCCATTCTTAAAAAGAGACATTCGAGGTAATATTTGAAAGTTTTACTAAAATTACTAGGAATATCATTAGGTTTTCAGGGTGCTCCAATAAACTTGTGTAGCTGAGGAACTACTCTTACTTCAGGAAAGTAAGGATATACAAGATCGTAAAAATTCAAAAGCTGTTCTAAATTTGGCTCTGCAATTCCAAAGGTAGGTTGTATAGTAAATCCTTCAAGATTATCCTTTGTTACGTTTTTGAAAATTAATTCAATTAGTTTTTTAAATGATTCTGATTCAGTTTTTGAGCTAACTACAATTTTGATATATGTGATTTTCTTTGATGTAATTGCTTCCTCAAGACACTTTATTGCATTCAGAATAAGCTTTGAATAGTGTTCTTTATCGACGAACTCTGCTTCTGAGGTTTTAAATTCAATTTTTGCATAATCGATGAATGGTAATACTTTAGAAAATTTTTCAGAATCATAGCATGAAGACTCTAGGTATGTAGGGATGTTTTTTGTTTTAACATGTTTTGCCATTTCAGAAACCGCTTCATATTGGACTAGAGGTTCCCCTCCAGTAAAATTTACTTTATAGGTTTTATCTTCTAACTTTTTATCAATTAGATTACATGCTTCTGTAAGTGTATACTCTTTACCAGAATCCATTGGAAGAGCCTCTTTTGTATCACAATAAAAACAGGTAAATGGACACCCAGCTAGTCTTACAAATAGAGTTTTTGTTCCAAATAGAATTCCTTCTCCCTCGACTGAGGTAAATATTTCAAAAAGTCTAACTTTCATGTAGTAAATCTAAACAATGTTGTTATTTATTCGATAAGATCGTTCCATCAAGAATAATTATTGTATAATTGTCTCTTTGGAATAAAATAATCCAGCAATAAAAAACACTACTCCTAAAATTCCTATTAGACTTCCAATGAATTCTATGGTTTCTTTTAGTTCAATTTCTGCAGGCGCCCATAACAATGCAATTAATCCACCAACCACCATCATTGGGATGCCAACACCAACGGTGATCTGTTTTGAAGCCATATAGAGGCATTTTTTTAAAATGTATATGAAGTTTGTCTTCTTACTGAATTGTATTCTTTATTCTTTCAATGATTTGCTCTATCTTCATGATAGTTTTCAGAGCTTCGTCAGGGGAATCATCAACATACGATTTGGCATTTTTTAATTGTAATTTCGCACTTTCAAGCCATCTTTTTGCAAAATCTTCTTCTAATTGATCTGCAAGTTGTTTTAATTGTTTTTCTAATCGTTCAATTTTTACCTTGATTCTATCAACTTTTGATTCATCAAGAGAGTTGACAGATATTTCTTTAGCTACTGTCGTATCATCTTGTTTAGTAGATATTGAAGTATCAATCTCATCTAAATAACTGCTCAGAGAGTGTAGCATACTAATTGCTTCACTAAGTTTGTCTTGTTCAATAAGATTTTTTAATTCTGAAATCATTTTTTGGGCCCTGTCTAAATCATATTCTCCTGAATTTTCATGATTTGATAGTCGATCATATTTTGTTTCAAGTTGATTGATTCGTGATTTTATCCTCTCGGATTTTGTTTCTTCAAATTTGGCTGTAACTGAAATTAGGTGTTTTACTTCTCGGATAATCTGTTCTACATCTGATGTCTCATCCAAATTCCCTCTAGCTTCATACAATTGTTTGATTGTATCATCAGATACTCCAATTTCCTTTGCTTGAGAAATCAGTCTATCAAGCTCATAAAGATGTTTTTTGGCAAAGGATTTTGCTCGTTCGGTTGTACTTGAACTGGTTTTTTCTTTTAAGGATTTTTGAAGAATAATTATTTCCCGTTTTATCTCTTCTCTTGATGTCCTTTCATCATAATCCACATCTTTTTGATCCTGTTTTGCATTTTCAATTAGTTTCTCAATCTTGGAAAAATCAACATCTAAGTTGTTTTTATTTGCAATTCCTTTTAGTGTATTTAGGTATCTCTCTAATCTTTCAATTTCATTTGATCTAGAAGGTTGTGATTGAGCTGCAGATTTAGCATTTTCCAGAGATTGTTGTTGGGCAATTTGTTGGCTAATTTCACGAAATATTTTCATTGCGGATAAGAAATATTCCCTTGCTTTAGGACTATCATCTATTTTTGCGGCTTCTTTGAGTAATTCAACCTTAGATAATCCCTCATTAAAGAGATCATTTAGGTAGTTAGATGAATTAGTTTTTGATAACTGAATCTTGAGCTGATCTCTTGCTTGAATAGCAATTTTAATCATAGATTCAGATTGAGAATCTGCAAATACATAATTTGGAATGCTACCAAAAATCATACTAAGAGCAATAGCCAAAAATGCAAAAATTGCTAGTTGTCTTTTCATTGTTCATCCTCCAGGTTTTTTCTAAGTTTCACGAGATTTTGTAATTCTTTTTTTTCGATTTCTATAATGCCATATCGTTCTAATCGTTTAACTGCTCTCCACATTGTAGTTCTAGGCTGAAGGAATTTCTTACGTAGTTCACTCTCAAATGCTTGGCCACCATTAGCAGAAATGAAATTAATTAACTCTTTATCGTCATCTCTCAAATCTGGTTTTAGTTTAAAGATGGTTTCTGCTTCAAGTGGTTTTTCAATTACCTCAAATTGTTTAGCATCAAGACGTCCTTTTGGAATGGCTCGTTTAGATCTCTTAATCAAAAAGGCAGCAATTAATCCAGCTGCTACTATTCCTCCGAAAAGATACCAAATAGAACTGTTTAGTCCAGATTCAGTAGGGGGGTTTTCAACGAGAAGAGGATCAGAAATTCCAAAAAAATAATTTAATTCAAGGGGTCCACTTGGCAAGAATAATTGTGATTGTTCATCAATTACTTGCATGCTTAATGGATAATTACTCATTCCAACGACCACAGTGTTTTTTGGCATAAGAAGAGTATAATCAATAGAAGAATCAATGTTAAATGTCCAAATTCTTCCTTGTTTTGAAATAAGGTCATGAGTATCATAATTTATTGTTAAAGAAGAAGCACCTAGGGTTTCTACAACTGCAATATTTCCTTCAATATGACCTGAAAGTAAGAAACCGTTTTCATCCTCTGCAATAAAATTATCAATTTCAGTCCCAAAAAGTTCAACATAATATTCAGGATCAAATGGATTAGCTGAAATCTCAGAAAATACATGAGCAGAGCCATCTGGATAAATTGTAAGGTCCAGACTTTTTGTCGAGCCGAAAGAGATCTGGGCTGGTATAGTTAGTGCAACAACTAACAAGCCAAGTACTAATATTGGGACTTGAACCATTGTTGTCACGATACCTAAAGTCCTTACAAAAAGCATTCCATCCTCAGGAGGATAGCCCTGACTATTCGATAGCATTACTTCCTGCTTCATTGACTAGTACCTTAGATTCATGGAAACGACTAGAGTTTGAAATCTTTGAAATTCTTGGAAGAATTTGACTCCTTTTTCGGTCATCATATAGACTCTATTTCTGTCGTTTTTTACGGATTCGACTAAGCCTGCATTTACTAATTTCTCACATTTGTCTAGTACAGCATAATGTGAAAGATTAGCCCTTCTGGATATTGCAGAAACAATTACTCCATTTCGTCCGCCATCCATGGTTACATCTAAGATATCTCCCATGATGCCCATTTCGGATCTGTATTGTTGTTTTGACATGGTATTGTATACAGGTACTTAGTTTAAGAGGGACATCCTGAAACCTCATAGCGGAACAGCTAGCGGAACACATGTTTCACCTTCAATAATGTAAAAAATTATAGTTTTTTTTGCGCGGGGGAATTTCCAAAATTCCTTCGTAATTCCAGAAAAAGTTACTAGAAAAAAGCATATTGTCAGCTTTGATATCCCTATCTTTTTATTCGATATAATCACACACATCCTAGCAGTATGTTTGATAAATTAAGGAAAAAACTGCAAGAAAATGAGGATTCTGAAGGTTCTGGAATGGTTCAAGAGAAACCAGAAACATCAATTGAACAACCCTCTGAACCTGAACCAATACAGGAAGAACGTCCTCCTAGAGAGTCTTATCAAGAACCTCAATCTCCACCTGAAATTCAAACTAAGACAGAGAGTGTTTCGACTTCACAATCTCAGATTGGGGTTAGTGAGCTTATGAATAAGAGAGTCAAATTAGAAGAGGCAATTGATTTTGTGGGTTTAACGATAAAAAATCTTAAAGATAAACGGACCAAACTTGAAAAAGACATCGAAGATGAATCTGTTGATATTAAAAATCTTAAAGAAAAGCTAATGAAAGTTAGTGAGTATATTGAAGAAGAAAATGAGGGAATTCAGAGTCTTACCAAAAAAAGAGGAGCGGTAGAAAATGATGCAGATGAGGTCGGAAATTTAATCAATAATTTACGAAGTAAACTTTCTGGTCTAGATGGTATTATTGATGCCGAAGGCGATAAGGTTAAGACCTTTAAGGAATCAAGACCTTCTTCTTAATTCATTAATTATCAATTTTTGAGATAAAAGATTTTATCACATATAGCGAGTTGTTGTAGAAGAAGGAGATGTCTCTTCAGCTGGCATAGAGGGTAACTTGTCATTTACTGCTGACTCTGCAATTGCAGTTGCTTCCTGTAATATTTTATCTGACTCTGCATTAGTACTTGGTTCGACGCCTAATGATGTATCTCCTGAGAATGTTTCAGTCATCAAGCCTCCTAGCATTTCAGTCATTCGGTTAACTTCTTGATCTGCTTCTGGCATGAACTTAACAAGAGATGATTTTAGACTCTTCATTAGACCTATTGTGGGCATAATAGTTATGACAGTATCTCCAAGGTCATGGAAAGTCGTTAATCTTAATTCAATTTGTTCTAGAGCCATTCGAGCATTTCCTAAAATCCTACTAACCTTTCTAACTTCTCCCAATTCATTTGACAAAACTTTACTTGTATGAGTATCATGCTGTTGTGTTGCAGTAACTATTCTTTTGAAAATTTGTTCATCTCTTTGTTTTAATTTAGTAAGCATATTATCTAATTTTGAAATCTGAGCTTGTAGTCTTTTGACTGCCATTTCAACCCTAGGCTTTAAAGCGCCTTTAGGTTTTAACGCATCAGTAATCCTATGACCGATTCCTGGACTTTCTGGCTTTGACCACGTATTTTGGAATTTTGACACAATGCCTGCTCAAAAAATTGACTTTTAATTGAAATTGTGAATTTTGCTTAACCGAACATAAAATTTTGCTAACAAAAATTGAATTACTGTGAGACTAGAAATTCAGAGGGGTTGTTCTTTGAGGATGAATCTTCTTGATATGGCTTTGAATTCCCAAGTGATTGTTAACCACTTCACCGCAGAGAGGACATTTTTGCATTTTATGCATAAGTTGGAGGGTTTGTATTTAAATATTACTTAAAAAAGAAAAATTTAGCTAAATTTGAAAAAATCTCGGATTGGCACATATGCAGCAGTTATAATTGGATTGACAATTGCCGGAGGAGTTTTTTCATTAAATCCAAATGAAAAAAAAATTGAAGGATATCATATCACCTTGGCTGACCCAGGTTTGTACAAGGATGGAATTTTTACTGATAGTATCAATATTCAAAAGGGAAACTATGAATTTAGATTTGTTCCTAATGGGGACAGTCCTGAGATTTTGACAATTAGTTTAGAGGGCAGCTCATTTTCATTCTCAGAGGATTTTCAACTAGAAGGAACCCCACATGAAACTGGAATTTCTGTTTATTATACGTGGGATTATCTTGGGATGAAGGAAGTAACAATCGAGGAAAATCAGAAATTAACAATTTTGATAAATCCCAACAAAAACATTGTTGGACCAGTTTCAATTGATCTAATACCTTTGAAATAAGATAATAAAAGTTGGCGTGACTCCCAATGCAGAACTTTGAGAGATTGCCTCTCTGTCAAAGCAACATGTGCTTATGAACTAAATTTTGTTCCGCGGAGCCACGCTAATTTAGTCGATAGGATTTA
>CAWTZT010000036.1:0-2950 GCA_963919845.1 Thaumarchaeota archaeon CSP1-1 | reverse complement strand
GATGATTATTAAAAATTTTAAAGAATTATCAAAAAATAAGAAGAAAAAAACTGCTTTGCAGATTCTAGAAGCAGGATTAGTTGCTGCAAAACCCCAAAATTCTCTTAAAAAAATACTTTATCAAAATAGAATTGAGCTTGGTAAAACCAAAATCAAACTAAATGATTTTGCCAACGTCTATCTTGTTGCCTTTGGAAAGGCAGCAGATTCTATGGCAAGCTCAGTTGATTCTATAACCAAAATAAAAGGTGGAATTGTTGTAATTCCAAAGGGTTCAAACCCTTTAGTCAAATCAAAAAAATTTAAAATTTTCAATTCAGGTCATCCTTTACCTGATAAAGCAAGTGTGAGGGCAGCAAGTGCGGCTTTACGATTTGTACAAAGCAAAGGCAAAGATGATTTTATTATTTTTCTAGTCTCAGGAGGCTCTTCTGCTTTGCTGAGCTTGCCTAATAGAATCACCTTAAATGAAAAAATCAGATTGACACGACATCTTCTAAAGTCAGGTGCAAGCATTCAGGAAATTAATTGCATTAGAAAACATCTATCTCAGATTAAAGGCGGACGTCTAGTTGAAAAAATGCATTGCAAGTCAGTTGCGCTTGTAATGTCTGATGTTTTAGGTGATGATCTTTCATCAATTGCATCAGGAATGACATATTATGATAAAACGACATTTAATGGTGCATTAAAAATTCTCAAAAAATACAACTTGCAAACTAAAATTCCAAAAAATATTTTAAAAATTTTGAAACAAGGCTCAATGGGTAAAATTCCTGAAACTCCAAAAAAATCAAAGATAAGGCATTTCATAATTTCAAACAATTCTACTTGCATTAAGAATATGGTGAAAAAATCAAAAGAACTCAGAATATTCTCAAAATCAATTACAACTTTAGGCGATGTAAGGCATGTTGCAAAAAAGCTTGCAAGACATGCCCCAAAGAAAAAAAATTCTGCAATTATTTTTGGAGGGGAGCCTACTGTAATGGTAGCTGGTAAGGGAAAAGGTGGTAGAAATCAAGAATTAGTATTAAGATTACTACAAATCCTTCAAAATTCAAAACAAAGCTTCGTTATTGGTTCCATTGGCACTGATGGAATTGATGGCAACACAAAATATGCTGGAGCCATTTCAGAAAATATCGATTCTAGAACCAAGAATAAAAATTCATTTCTTAAAACAAATGATTCTAGTTCGTATTTTCAAAAAAATGGCGGATTAATCAAAACAGGATATACTGGTACTAATTTGAATGATATTGGATTAATTCTAACTTAGGATTCGAATCTTCAATTTCGATAAACCACTTTACGATATTCTAAGATCTAGGTCTTGCTTCATAGTTCGGCAGGTAATATTCATCATGTTTTGAGGAAAATCAGAGAGAACCCGTAGATATAATCATCAGCAGGCTCTATTAGGATTCAGCCCAATTAATTTCACAATAATCACATGTTGATCTTGGCCCATTGTACTTTGGTTCCCATTTTGGTGTAATAGGGTCTCCACATATCGGGCATGCCACTGGCTCGTACTTCTCCTTTCTTTCTTCCATGTGTAGTTTCCTTTAATGATTGGAAGCTTTTCTAATTTGTTCAGCTATAATCCTGAAAAATAAGCTAATTTGTGTGATCAAGTACATCACTTTCAGTGTCCATTATACTGTGATGAACAGTAAGATTTGGGTAACCTGCACATACTGTGATTCTAGTGATAGCCATGCCTTTTTTGGCTCAAAGCCAATGGGGGTTGGAAAAGCCTGTCCATCATGCGGCTCTAATTGGGAAGACAATGAAATCATTGCCTTATCTAATGGACGATCTCTTTCTGCCGTAATGGGAAATGTCGGACCGGGTCTCAATGCAGATCCACCACAAGTAATTTGGCTAGCATCACAATATTGTAAAATGTGAAGGTACAAGCAGATGCAAAGTGAGGAAAAGAGTGTGTTTTCTACATGTACATGTAGATGTGCCACTCTAAACTCTTGACCTTACTAAAACCCAAATCCCAATTTTTCCAAACTTAGATTAATTTTTTTGCTAGGTTTTCTTCTGGTTTAATTAAACAATAATGAACTTTTAGCTTTCGTTGTTTAATTAACTCATTAAGAAACCAAGTTCTATTTTGAATGAATTCATCAGGACTATCTTTTTTTTGGCTTAGATACTCAAACATTTTTTTTGAATCAAGCATCACTTTGACAGTATCTTCATTTTTTATGATGAATCGTCCTATGCTCCAGAATATTCCAACGTGTATTGCAATGTATTTTGACTGTTTTGAAGTAACCTTGTCCAGATACTGCTCAACATGTTCTCGTATCTGCTCATCAATTGAATCATCAGTCTTTATTGCCCATGAAATTTTCTTCAGATTTCCATCTGCAAATAAGATGTGTTCCAAGTGTCAATCAAAAAGGCGTCATTTGTCTATATAATTTGAATCCCAAACTTATGATCAAATTTTGAAAGCCCCTATCAATGCTTGAATCTCACGCCTTTTTCACAAAGATGGTAGATGAGCTTGTAGAATTCTCAGAACATGATCCTGAACTTGCAGACGGAATAAGGTGGCTAGATGGGCAAGCACAAAAAAAAGGAATATCATTTTATGATATGGTTTTTGACGTACTTTACAGACACGACGTTAATTCAAAAGCAAAAGCTTGGTTAAATTCTAGAAATTAAGCTGCGGAGTTTGGCTCTGGTCTCAAGTCAAGTGGTTTGTATTCACAACCTTGAGGTCCACAATATTTTCCAACATACACTGCCTTTGGTCTGTACAATGCAGGTTTTGGAGCAGCTTCTGCAAATTTTTCTTCAATTACATGAGCAGCCCAACCAGCAACTCTTGAGATTGCAAAAATTGGCGTGTTAAGATCCATTGGGATCTTAAGCATGTAGTAAACTGATGCGCTATAAAGATCTACATTTGGATAAATAT
>CAWTZT010000035.1:0-4888 GCA_963919845.1 Thaumarchaeota archaeon CSP1-1 | reverse complement strand
GAAATGATTGATGAAATCAGTGATAATTTGGCATCTAACAAGGCGTATACGCCATCTAGTCTTTCAAAATTTATTGGATTGTGTAATTATATTAAATCAAGTCTTCTCATTTGTGACATTCATCATAATTTAGAATCTAACATTGATGAGGCAATATGCAAAGAATGCGAAACAATGCTGCTTAAAGGCCCAGGCAGTGTTTATTGATATACTAATTTTTCATTAAGACAATTTCTATTGTTGAGAGCATTTTTCCCATCCCAACAGCACCTTCAGTGTCTACACTAATCTTATCAATCTTTGAATTTCCCTTTAACATCTTCTCTGTTATAATGTTCGCAACTGCCACTGCATTTGGAATAGAATCTCCTTTTGCTCTAAGTATTGCTTTTTTTGATTTACTTAACATAGTTAATACATCAACGACTTCTAACATTACTGGTTTTTTTTCAACAGTAAACACAGCAAAATCATTTGATCGCATATTTTCAGAATCATCAGGTAATTTTTGATTATCTAATTCTTCCTTAATAATCAATATTATCTAAAATATTTTTTCGCTTTTAATATTTGTGAATGATTTATCCTTAAATAAAATCGTCTATTGGTATGTTTTGGAAATCACCGTTTGGTAAGACTCGTCTGATGATAATTGGGATTACTCTTCTTTCTAGCTCCTCTAGTGCAATATCTAGAGAAGATTTTGCAGTCTTTGGTATTTCTATGAAGGGTGGGGCTCCAAGTGAAAGCTGTAATGCTCTTGCTCCCATAATCCTAGCCTTTTCAAATCTAGTTAATGTTGGAGGCCCAATTTGGATCTTTCCTTTCCCAGGACTCACAATTTCTACAGGTTCGTGTATAGGATCAATTTCAATAATTTCTCGTTCTTCTATTACCTTGCATTCTTTATCTAAAATAATTTGTTCTTTTTCTGTTAGCTCCTTTTTACCTTCTTTGATTTTCCGGTAAGCAGCAATTGCATTTGCTGTGCTTTTATGACTGTAAGATTCATCTGAATCTTCTTCTGCAACTTCTTCAGTAGTTACTTGCTCAGAATTTTTTAAAACTGCTTTTTGTTCCTCTTTCTTAGCCACGCATCCAAATTTCTAAAAGCGGTTATATAATCCAAGCATTAGATTGATCGAGTTTTAATTCCTAATAATCCAGAGTTATAGAACTGCAGACGAGTTTTTGATAATCAATAAAAATACGAAGGCCCTCCTTCCATGCTTGAAAACCTACGTTTGACTAACCATATTGTAGTAATAGAGTTTTAGACAGAAATTTTGGGATTAATTTTTAGACTTTTGTACCTGTTTCTAATTGTTACCTCAGTTACATTTGCCGCCTCTGCAATATCACGTTGAGTTAAGTTCTCCCCATTTTTAACACAAGACAGGTACAATGCAGATGCTGCTAGGCCCATTGGATCCTTTCCTGCAGATTCATGACTATCTTGTGCTTCTTTGAGTACTAGAATCGCACTACGTCTTGTTTTTTCTGAAATTCCTATTTTGCTTGCAATTCTTGAAATGCATTGAATCGAATTTACCACCGGCATCTTTAGGTCTAGTTGTCTGTGTAATAGTCTGTAACATCTTGCAATGTCTTTTTTTTTGATGTTAGCTGCGTCCCCAACATCTTTTAATGTTCTAGGCGTTTCAGTATCTCTACATGCAGCATAGAGTGAAGCTGCAATCAGCGCAGAAATTGATCTTCCACGTACTAGTCCTTTTTGTAGTGCTTTTCTGTAAATATAAGCTGCCTTTTCCAGAACAGAATTAGAAATTGTAAGCTTGTCCTTTAATCTATTTAGTTCGCTGAATGCCTGTCTAAAGTTTCTATCAACTGGTTCATGAACCTGGCTTCTGCTATCCCAAGTTCTAAGACGCTCAATAGTACTTCTCATCGAAGTAGAGAGTGGTTTTCCAGATGAATCCTTGTTTATTGGACTGATGACAGTTGCAAGCCCCATGTCGTGCATTGTAAGTGACGTGGGAGCGCCAGTTCTGGTAGGATCTGTGCCGGATTCGCTTGGGAATGATCTCCATTCTGGTCCAGTGTCATTTGATTTCTCAGATAAGACATAACCACATTTTCCACAAAACCGTTCCCCCGTTACATTATCCGTTAACATACCATTTTTTCCACAACGTGGACAGCTAATAGTTGTATTGAAATTTTGTAAAACCAAAGATAGTATTGTGTTACTTTGTCTACTATAAGAATCAGTGATTTAGCGAAATTTGAATGAAATTTAGAAAAAATAATGTGCCTAGAATCTTGGAAAGTTTAGTTTATGTATTACAATAAACTGCTACCCAGAATGGAATCGGGATCAGTTTCAAAGATTAATTTAATCTTGGAAATAAGAGGAAAAGAAAAACTTGATTGTGAACTAAAACGACATCTTTCGCCCAGAACTGTAGGTATAATCATTAGAGCATTGCCATTGGAAGGAAATGCACATTTTTTAGGAAAAAATATTGTATATTTAGAAACGCCAATTGAATCTGGTTTAGAAAGGCCTCGTAGAGAATTTAAAAAAGGAGATATTGCATTTATGCCAGCAAATGGAAGTATTTGTTTTTTCTTAGATGACAAAGATGAAGTAAAAACAATGACCCCTATTGGCAAAATAAATTCTCAAATTGATAGCTTAAAGAACATTAAATCAGGAGATGTTTTAGCTCTTTATCCTGAAACTGGTTGATAAATATGGTGACCACTATATCCGCCAACTCTCTTTACATCGCCTTTTTGCAATAATTTTATTAAAAAGGCATTTGCAGCAGAAATCTTTACTCCAGTTTGCCTAGATAATTCTTGCACAGTAACTACTTTTGAACTTTTTATAAATTTCATAGCTTGTGGCTCGTCGATAATAACCGAAATTTCACTTTTAGGTTCCCTTTTTGATTTATCTTTGTCTTTCTTTTTAGAACCTCCTTTTTTATCGGCCTCACTTTTTTGTAATTTTTCTTTTTGAGCTGGTGATTTATTTTTAGAGCCACCCATAAAAAATTTGAAAATTTTTCCTACTTATAAACGAATAAAAAATTTCTAAAAATAAATTTTAAAAAATTATGATAGCCTTTGAAATATTTCAACTATAAATAATATGATATTTTATTTATCTTAGTGGGAGTAGTCGCAAAAGGTGCTAAATGTAATGTTGATGGATGTGACAATGATGGAGCACGTTCACTTAATACTGCAAAGGTAGAAAGTGGGGGTTTGAGAGTATCTTCAAACAATAAGAAAAGCGTACTATGTAAATCTCATTATAAAGAATGGAAAAAAGCCACTAAAGATGATCGTGATTTAGAACGTGCTAGATATGATAAATTTTAAAAAGTTTTTTCAATGTTATTCTAAATCATAAAATTTTTCTGGGGCATCCTTTAAAAATTCATTTTGTACTTTATTGTAATATTTATCAAGTTTCTTGTATAGGCGTCTTGGCTTTCTAGCCTTTTGATTACTTATCACATATAGTGCTAATAGTGGGAATACTATTGTGGTATCTCCGTATACTACTACCATATCTTGATGAGAATCTTGTACCTTCCCCCAACTTTTCCCTTCTTGTAAAGTTGCCCCTGACAAGCCTCCTGTATCAGGTCTTGCATCAGTCATTTGTATGATGTAATCTTGTCCGCCATCATGTTTTCTAAGAATTTGGTCTAATAGTGGTCCTGTTTGTTGGGCAGAATTTTTTGGTACACCTCCACCTAATTCAATGATTGCTGATTTTTTTGAATTATGTACAATTGCAGCTTGCTCTATGATTTCTCTTACAAAATCATGGTTGTAAATTTTATTACGTAATCTATGAATTGTTAAATTCAATGCCAAAGATGAATCAATCAGAGCTGGTACATATATTGGAACATCATAATCATACGCTGTAGTAACAAAACTTCTTTTTGGAAACTTTGCTTTTTGTTTGCTAATTTTTCCCATAAGATTACAAAATTCTGCACTGGTAAACGGTTTATCAATAAGTTCTTTCTTAAACATTTTTTGTACAATTTGGTCTTCTGCTTCAAGAGTTTCATAGAATTTAATGAAAACGTCTCTAATTCTGACAATTTCTTTTTCATATAGTTTCATGTCATCAACTTCAAAATGACCCTGCTTTATGGGAAGTCCCCATGCAAAATGATCCTCATGATATACATTTGCACCAGTAGTTATGATCCAATCAACAAATCCCCGTTCAATGAGAGTTTTTATTATTCCCCCCATTCCTACAGGCGTCATTGCTCCGGAAACTGTAAGACAAATTGTGGCACCTTCTTTAATCATTTTTGAATATAATTTTGCAGCTTCCCCTAATTGTCTAGCATTAAAGCCCATATTAGAATACATTTCGATTAGATCTTCAATCTTCATTTTAGGATCGAGCTTTATGTGAGGAATGTCTTTCCCTCTAAAATGATGATGATCCACGAAATGAAAAATTTTTTACACTAAATAATACTTGCGAATAGAATTATTCTTATCACGTAATACTGGTAATTATAATACCAAATGAAAATTGTTGATGTTTTTAATCCTGAACGAATAAAACGGCCACCTTACAAGGTAATTTCGTTACTTTCTTCTAAAAAATTTGTGGAACATGGGTTTACAATACAAAAAGTAGAACTAAGGCAATATCTTGAAAAAAAGGATGATAAATTGGGAAATTTTTCGTTAATTACTTCCTATGTAGATACCGATAAAGGATCAATTGAGATGACATATCAGGAAGGCTATCTTGGTAATGATGCCCTTGAAAAAATTACTAGTTTTCTGACATCAAACCTGGGAATCTCAGGATTAATTTTACGTTCTGTAATATCCCTGAAAGAAGAAATCAAAAAATCTAATTCATAATCAT
>CAWTZT010000034.1:0-4630 GCA_963919845.1 Thaumarchaeota archaeon CSP1-1 | reverse complement strand
CCAAGCTCAATTCTATTTTGATAAAGTATTTTTTTAAGAGAATTTTGGGGTTTTGCAGCAACTAATCCTGCTTCTAGAATCTGCAAAGCAGTTTTTTTCTTCTTATTTTTTGATAATTCTTTAAAATTTTTAATAATCATCTTCAAATCATTTTGAGAATTTGTAAGATATAATAATAATTAATGATCTCAGGTTTTTATGCACACAGTTATGATTCCCAAAGTTATCAATTTTGGAGAAAACGCACTTTCTGAAACAGAATATCCAAAAAACGCTCTAGTTGTGACAACTGCACCTCCTGCACTTTCTGGAAAATGGCTAGATAGGATGGGAATTCAAGATTACATGCTTTATGACAAGGTAACACCTGAACCCTCAATTGATGATACCAAAGCTTTGATTGCAGAGTTTAAAGACAAAAAACCATCAGCCCTAATTGGTCTTGGGGGCGGCAGCTCAATGGATGTAGTAAAATATTCTGCACAAGACTTTGGTGTAGAAAAGATACTCATTCCAACTACTTTTGGTACAGGGGCAGAGATGACAACATATTGTGTACTAAAGTTTGAAGGAAAAAAGAAGCTACTACATGAAAACAGATTTCTAGCTGATATGGCAGTAGTTGATTCGTATTTTTTAGAAGGCACACCTGAGAAAATTGTGAATAACTCTGTTTGTGATGCGTGTGCGCAAGCAACTGAAGGTTATGATAGCAAGCTTGGAAATGACTTGACTAAAACAATGTGCAAGCAAGCATTTGAAATTCTCTATGACGCAATAATGAATAACAAACCAGAAAACTATCCATATGGCTCTATGCTTTCAGGAATTGGCTTTGGTAACTGTTCAACAACTTTGGGTCATGCGTTATCGTATGTATTCTCAAATGAAGGAGTTCCACATGGATACTCGCTTTCATCATGTACTACAGTTGCCCACAAGTTTAACAAATCAATTTTCTATGATAGATTCCGAGAAGCAATGACTAAGCTTGGATTTGAAAATCTTGCCCTCAAAGAAGATATCGATAAAGCAGCAGACACTGTAATGACTGACAAAGGGCACCTAGACCCAAATCCAATTCCAATTAAAAAAGAGAACGTGATTGAGTGTCTAAATGACATTAAATCTGGAATTTTTTAAAAATTCTATTCATTTTCCAAATAATTTCTAGAATATCTTGTACGAAATCCTTCGTTATCGTTCTAATTTATTAATGTAGAAATCTAGGGATTTTAGGGCATATGGGCAGAATAAAGTTTGGAATTCAAAATGGTCTCAATGTAGCTAGGGCAGGATATACTGAGGACCAAATTATTACTGCATGTACTCTAGCTGACAGAACAGGGTATGATTCTGTATGGTACATGGACCACACAAACGTACCACAGTGGAAAAAAGCAATAGTTCTTGATCCTTGGATAATGTTAGCAGCTATTGCCAATGCAACTAATAACGTAGAGCTAGGGACCTGTGTTACTGATGCTATTCGTCGTCATCCATCAAACATAGCTCTTGCTGCAATTACACTAGATAGAATATCAAAGGGTCGCGCGATTTTAGGAATAGGAGCTGGAGAGGCTCAAAATCTAAAAGAGTTTTGCATTCCATTTGAAACACCAGTATCAAAGTGGGAGGAGCAAATTCAAGTGATTCACAAATTGTATACTTCAGGTCCTGATCATACAGTAAATTTTGATGGAAAATATTACAAGCTAGAAGGTGCGTGTCTTCAGGCACCACCAATTAGAAAGCCACGTCCACCAACATACATGGCAGCTGGCGGAAAGCGTACATTAATGATGACTGGAAAATATGGAGACGGGTGGCTACCAATTGGTTATACACCGGAATTATTTGAAGACCATGCAGCACAAATAAAAAAATCAATGGATGAAAATGGCAGAACCGATGAAGAAAAAAATAATTTCCAATATGCACTAGACATTGATGTATACTTTAGTGAAGATGCAGAAGAGTCTTGGGCAAAAATGAAGGAAGCTGTCAAGGTATCATTGTTTAAACCAGAAGTTTTGAGGGTTCACGGTCTCAAAGAAATTGAAGGCTTTGATTTTAGAAAATACTTTACAGAGTATTCAATGTCAAACCAGTCGTGGATTATAAAAATGCGCGAGGCAGCAACTAAGATTCCTGAGCAAGTTGCACGCAGTTCTACTGCAGTTGGTACTCCTGATGATGTAATTCCAATCTTTGAGCGATTTGTAAAGGCAGGAGTGAATCACTTTGTAATTAGGTTTTGGGGCAAAAACTACTTTGGCAGTATTGATAAATTTGCGTCTGATGTAATGCCTCATCTAAAAGACAAAGATGAGTCCTCTGCAACCTTTTTGCAAGGATTGTAGAACCAACTATGCAGAACTATGCAACTTTTAGGCAGACTTGAAATTAAATCAAAAGAAAAAATCAAAGAATTTCTAAATCAAGAGCATACTGGACACATTTCATCAATTGATAAAAATGGTTATCCTCAGATTATCCCAATGAACTTTGTATATCTTGATGACGCAATCTATATGCATTCTCATACCAAAGGCGAAAAGCTAGAAAATATCAGGCAAAATCAAAAAGTAGGCTTTGAAGTAGACAGGGAACTAGAGTTTTTACCATCATACTTTGAAGACCCTAAAGATGCATCACTAGCTGACACGCTTTACATCTCTGTTGTCATCAAGGGGATTGGTCAGATTATTGATGACAGATCAGAAAAAACTCGTGCCCTCAATGGTTTAATTAAAAAATATCAGCCTGAAGGCGGATACGAACCAATTAAGCCAGATATGGAAGTACTTGATGAAGTTGCAATAATCAAGGTAACACCTGAATCCATTCGAGGCAAATACAAGATTGGACAAAACCTACAAAAAGATGACAGAGTAAAGCTTGCAAGAAAAATCCTTGATAGAAATTCAAAGACTGCAAAAGAGACTCTGAAAATTATGGGATTTTCTTTAACTGATAAGGGGCTTGAGATGACTGATGAACCAGTCTGGTGATTTTGTATTTACCACTAGTAATTTTCTAAGATACGTTAGCTATAAGTTCAGTAATTGAGCAAATTCTTTATTGCAACAAATACAAGGATTTCAGCTAGAGTCAGAGTTTGTCCCTACTGGCGATCAGCCTGAAGCAGTAGAGAAGCTAGTCCAAGGAGTAAGAAAAAAGAAAATTCAGACACTCCTAGGTGTTACTGGCAGCGGAAAAACATTCACAGTAGCTAATGTAATTCAGCAAACAGGCAAAAACACCCTAGTAATTTCACATAACAAGACATTAGCTGCTCAGCTCTATTCTGAGCTAAAACAGTTTTTCCCAAAAAACAATGTGGGTTATTTTGTCTCATACTATGACTATTACCAGCCAGAGTCCTACATTCCTCAAACTGATACCTACATCGAAAAAGACACCCAAATCAATGAAAAAATTGAAAAATTAAGACTAGAGGCAACTGCCATGCTATTATCAGGAGAGCCAACAATCATTGTTGCAACAGTATCTTGCATTTACTCACTTGGCTCCCCTAGGGACTGGGAGGACATGTCAATTACAATATCGGCAAAACAAGAAATCACACGCTCTGATATCATCAAAAAACTAGTCAACGCACGATACGAAAGAAATGATGTATCTTTAGAGCCCGGAAACTTTCGTGTTAAGGGTGACACACTAGATATTATTCCAGCGTACTCTGAAGATATAGTTCGAATTTCTCTATTTGGCGATGAAGTAGAAAAAATAACTCTACTTGATCATGTATCACTTAAAGAAAAGAAAAAGGTATCACAAATCAAAATTTTTCCTGCAAAGCACTATCTTATTGCAAAAGATGTCCGAGACAAGGCAGTTTTATCAATTAGAGCAGAACTAAAACAAAGACTGCCAGAGCTTCATGAGCTAGAGCGCCAACGCCTTGAGATGAGAACTAAATATGATTTAGAAATGATTCAAGAGCTTGGTTACTGCTCTGGAATTGAAAATTATTCAAGACACTTTGATGACAGAAAGCCTGGAGAGCAGGCATTTTGTCTGCTAGACTTTTTTGGCGATGATTTTTTGCTAGTAATTGATGAATCCCATGTTACAATGCCCCAAATGCATGGCATGTACAAAGGAGACCACTCTAGAAAACGCGAACTAATCAACTATGGATTCAGGCTCCCAAGTGCATATGATAACCGTCCTCTAAAGTTTGAAGAGTTTGAAAAATACCTCAAAAATACAATTTTTGCCTCAGCCACACCATCAGAGTATGAAAGAAAAATTTCATATCAGATAGTAGAACAGCTAGTGCGCCCAACTGGCCTTATTGACCCACCAGTTGAAGTCAGGCCAACTAAAAACCAAATGGATGATTTGATTTCAGAAATCAACAAGCGTGCAAAAAAAGACCAGCGAGTACTAGTTACTACACTTACAAAAAGGATGGCTGAAGACCTTGCAGAATACCTCTCAAAAAAAGACGTCAAGGTTCGATACATGCACTCTGAAATTGAAGGGCTGCAAAGAACTGAGCTTATTCGCCAGCTAAGACTAGGCGAGTTTGATGTTCTAGTTGGCATAAACTTGCTCCGAGAGGGCCTTGATATTCCTGAAGTTGCTCTAGTTGCAATCT
>CAWTZT010000033.1:0-3388 GCA_963919845.1 Thaumarchaeota archaeon CSP1-1 | reverse complement strand
CCCATTCCTTTGAACAAAATCATACAGCATTGCTCTAGTAGTTCCCGTGATAGTACTAGCAATTACAGGATTGAACAGATTTCCTATTTTATTTCCAACTCTTTGGGCTGTTTTACCATAGATTGAGTGACCGTAGCCTTTGAGGAATTTTACGTTAAAGTGAGGTTTATGACCCTTGAGAGTCAAATCAAGTCATTGTCATTCCAAGATAACATGAATTTTCCCTCAATTTTTTCAAATTTCATTGTCCCACCTTTTTGAAAAGTCATCTTGTGAGTTTTTCCTTCCAAATCAACTATTTCGATCGTGCAACTATCCCTCAAACATTCAAAATTCACAGGAAACCCAAATGTCCTTTTCCATTCTTCAAGTTTGAGATCGAAATATTGTGCAGTGTAAAGACTTCCCATGAATTTACTTATTTTAAAATTAGAAAAAGATTTTCCAACAAACCAACTTTCCGTTATAACGTGGATTAGTCCGGATTTTTTAGGAACAAACGGGGGGTATTCTATTTTTATGCTTTATCGATAAAGTCATCCACTGACGGAGGATCAGGAGCCAACCCTTTTCGCTTTCTAATGTCAGAAATCATTAGAGATAATTTAGATTTTGGAAGTTCACCCCATGACTTAAAGTGTGTATTCCACATTGCCTTTCCTGAGGTTTGGCCTCTCATATCTTCAGATAGGGTAAATGTTTCTGCTGCAGGTAGCTCACCAATAACAATGCTAAGTGCTCCTTTTTGCTGCATATCCAAAACTTTACCACGCTTTCCAGAAAGAACTGTTGCAACATTTCCTACAAGATCAGTTGGAACTCTAACTTCAATTCCCAAAATTGGTTCCAAAATAGTAGTACCAGCTGTTAAAAGTGCCCCCATACATGCACGTCTTGATGCAGGTCCTAATTGCGACAAACCTCTATGAGCTGGATCTTCATGAGGTACAAAGTGAGTAAAGGTAAATTTACAATCTCTCATCTGTTCTTTACAGAGAGGGCCTTCTTTCATTACATCATCAAATCCAGAATTAATCGAGTCAGATGATTCTTGAATAAACTGAACCCCTCTTGTTCCATTTATCAAAACATTACCACGTGAATCAAGCCTCATGATTCTCTTTATAGTATCAGTATCCCACCCTTCCTTCTTTAGAAGTTCAGCCATCTCTTTCTTGTCTTTCATCTCACCAATCTGGCCAGACCTTAGCATATCACCAATTGCAGGTTCCAGTGGCTCAACTTTAAGGAAGATCTTGTTGTGTCTGTTTGGTGATTTCGACATGATTGGTTTACACTCACCCTTCACAGTCTCTCTGTAGTTGATGAGAGGTTCAGAAATAATAATGTCTACTTTAGAATCTTGGATTCTGTGAGTTGCAACATCAAGATGAAGCACGCCCATTCCTGCTACAATTGTCTCTCCGCTTTCTTCGTCAATCTTTACAACCAAGTTAGGGTCTTCAATTGTCAGTAGTTTTAGAACCTCGACAAGTCTTGGCAAGTCTCTTGGGTGTTTTGGTTCAATTGCTACTTGCACAACTGGTTCAGAAATGTATTTGACGCTTTCAAACATTTTAATGCCTTTTACAGTTGATAGGGTGTTTCCAGCACGAGCTTCAGTTAATCCCATCAATGCAGGAATGTTTCCTGCTCCTAGTTCTCCTACTTGTTCTCTTTGATTTCCCATGAAAAAGTTTACAGTTTGAATACGTACTTCACGTTTTGCATCAATTATGTTAATTGTTTGACCATCTTTTATTGTTCCAGAAAATAACCGTCCAATTGCAACAGGTCCTGCTGCCTTATCTATCACCATGTTAACGACCATCATTATAGTTGGACCGTCATCTTTGCACTCCAAAAGTGCTTTTCCTATATCCGATTCCAAATCACCGTGCCAAATTTTTGGGATTCTATATTTTTGTGCAACATCTGGAGGAGGATGATGTTTAACTACCATTCCAAGTACAGCTTCGGCAAGTGGCGCTTTTTCAACTAGTTCATTTACTTTATCGTTTTGATATGCATCTATAACATCTTTGAATGTAATTCCTTTTTCCTTCATTAGATCTATATTGATAGCCCATTTGTCTTTTGCAGAGCCAAAAGTTACACTTGCATCTTGAATTGAGACTTTCCATTTGTCTTTGTATTCGGGTTCGGCATAAGTATCTAATAGATCGTTAAAGTCTGAAACAACATTTGCAAGGTTTTCTTGCATTTTCTCAGGTGTTAGTCTTAGTTCTTTGATGAGTCGGTCTACTTTGTTAATGAAAAGAACTGGTCTGACTCTTTCCTCAAGTGCCATTCGGGTTACTGTTTCAGTTTGAGTCATGATTCCTTCAACAGCATCGCAAACAACAACAGCGCCATCAATCGCCCTTAGACTACGAATTACCCTTCCACTAAAGTCTACGTGTCCAGGAGTATCAATCATGTTGATGACGTAATCTTTGCCTTTTTGAGAATAGTATAATGTGACGTTAGCTTGGTAAATTGTAATACCCCTTTCTTGTTCTTCTTTATCAAAGTCCATAGCTAATGCCGTACCAGCAGCAGAAGGAGCAATTATTCCCGAATGAGCCAGAAGACTATCACTCATTGTTGTTTTACCGTGATCAACGTGAGCAATTACACCAAAATTTCTGATATGATTCTTATTTTTGATAATCTTCAGAACTTGTTCTGTTGACTTGAACTTCATATCCGCAAATCCTAGCTATTCAGTTATTAAATCTTATGAGAAAACTCAGTAAATCATATTGTCACTGATTTTTCTTAGTTTTTTGGACGTTACAAAGTGGCATTCTTTTTGTTTATTTTCCTTTGCTATCTTCAATGGGACAAGTTGTGAAAAAAAGATGTAAAATAAAAATTCAGAAATTTTATCAGAATTTCTTAAAGTGGGATGAATTACTTTTATTCCTGCTTTTTTTAAATTTTGTTTTAATCTGGAATTATGCAAGTTTTTCCGCTCAAAAATAATTACTGTATCTCCAGGGGTAGCAGAAAATAGTTCCATATGTGAAAATTGTTCTAGTCGTTCATAAAACGCAGTGTTTCCGAGAATTTCAAATATTTTTGCTGCTGCATACATAGCAATTGGATAAGTATACAAATCGCCCAAAAAAAAGACTTTTTTTCCAAGTTTAATTTTCATGCTTTGTTTTTCTGCTTCTTTAAAAATCTCATTTGGATTTTGAATTTTGAGTTTTTTAATTAGAGAAATACATGTTAAAGCACTATCAAGAAAACTAATACTACCTGCTGTGAAAACGTCAGAGTTTGGAAATTTTAGAGGAATAACGTGTTCACAAATTTGACCAAGTTTACTTTTAGGATTAGAGGTTATCGCGATTGATTTTCTAGCCAGTCTTCCTACTTT
>CAWTZT010000032.1:0-3436 GCA_963919845.1 Thaumarchaeota archaeon CSP1-1 | reverse complement strand
TTGAAGTTTTTGTTGTTAAAAGGCTAGAAGAAATTTTCTCACCAACTCCAACAGAAATTGGAATTGACCAAAGCCCTTTTGGTTTTTTTGTACCTGGTTCCAATAAGAAACGGCTTTGTTCTAAACCAAGATGAGAGTTTTTCTTTGTGACTACAACTAATGGAAATCCTACTTGTCGAATCCATGTGTTTATCATTGACCGAACTGGTTTTTTAGAAACATGCTCAATAGATTCCCACAAGTCAGCACCAGTTGCGTTACTATACATATTTCCTTTAAGATAATGTTTCAAGCCTTTTCGAAAGTTATTCTCGCCAACATACGATTCTAACATACGCAATACACATCCTCCTTTGTCATAGCTAATGCTATCAAAAATTTCTTGAATTTCTGAAGGTTTTTTTACATTTGCATGTATGGGATGTGATGTTTTTAGGGAATCTAGTCTCATAGCTGCATTCATGGCAGTTTCAAGAAATTGATCCCACAAATCCCACTCTGGATAATAATCTACAACAATTTTTGTAGCCATAAAGGTAGCAAAACTTTCATTTAGCCACAAATCATCCCACCACTTCATTGTTACTAAATTTCCAAACCATTGATGGGCAAGCTCATGTGAAATTACTTCAGCGATGAGTTGCTTTGTATTAGTTGAAGATGTTTTTGGGTCATAAAGTAGAATCGATTCTCTAAATGTAATTGCACCCCAATTTTCCATGGCACCTGCAGCAAAATCAGGTATGGCAATCAAATCAAGTTTTGGTAATGGGTATTTTATTCCAAAATATTTTTCATAATCTTTTAGAAATTTTTTTGTAAAATCTAAAGCAAGTTTCCCTTTAGATTTATTTCCCTTTGTTGTAACAATACGAATTAATAATTTCCCAAGTTTACCATTTAGGAATTCAAATTCGCCCACTCCTAAATACACCAAATAAGTAGACATTACTGGAGTTCTTGAAAATTTGTAAAGGAATTTTTTACCAATTTTTTTCTTTGATACCTGAGGCATGTTTGAAATTGCAGTTAATTTTCCATCAGTTAGTATTTTGATATCAAAAGTGGCTTTTGCTTCAGGGTGATCCCAACAAGGAAAAGCTCTTCTTGCATCTGCTGCTTCAAATTGTGTAGTTGCCAGATATTTTGTTTTTCCTTTAGAATCTTTGAATTGGCTTTTATAAAATCCTAAAAGTCTATTATTTAAAATTCCTGTAAACTCTATGTACAGTTTTGCTAATCCACTAATTTGTTTTACAAATTTGATTGAAAGTTCTTCTTTTTTATTATCTAATTTTGTGCTTGCCTTTATGGTTTTATCTTTTGAAATGACATAGCATTTTTTAATTTTTAGTTCAGCTGCATCAAGTTTAATTTGATTAGTTTTACTAGGAATTTTTATATCAATAATTTCTTTACCTGAAAAAGTAAAATTTTTAAAATTTGGTTCAAATTCTAAATCATAATTTATAACAGTGACCATTAGCGATATATTTTTCAGATTTGGACTATTTGTATCCTTCAGCTTACAAGTTGATAATTAAGCTTCATTTTTGATGTATGTTTATGTTACAATTTGTAAATATAGATATGGGGTTGTTAGATTAAGGATGGAATTTTGCTTCTGTTCTTATTCTAACATTATTTTTCCCAAGAATCAAACAAAGATTTTAAGTTCTACAATACAATATTGAGTTTGTGAAGCAAAAAACTGCCTCTAGGAGTATCAAGATTCTAGTTGCCAAACTTGGATTAGATGGACATGATAGAGGTGCATTAGTCCTTTGCCGTGCCTTTAGAGATGCTGGAATGGAGGTAATTTACTCAGGACTATTTGCAACACCTGAAAGAATTGCCCAAATTGCAGAAGACGAAGATGTCGATGCCATTGCGTTGAGTCTTTTGAATGGTGCACACAATACATTGTTTCCAAGGGTTGTCAAGTCAATCAAAAAGAAAGGAATCAAAGATGTTTTGGTAATAGGTGGAGGTGTAATTCCTGAAGAAGACAAGAAAGGATTAGAAAAAGCTGGAGTTTCAGGAGTTTTTGGTCCAGGAACTCCATTGCAAACAATTATCCAGCATATAACAAAAGGCGTTTCAAAGCTTAGAAAAATCTAAAATTTTTATTCTGTAGAATCAGGCCACATCATTTTACGCATATTTTTGCCTACCTTCTCAATCTGATGAGCGTCAAGCTCTTTCATGTATCTATCAAAAGCATTTTTTCCGTTTTTCTTATATTCGCTAATCCATTCTTCATTAAATGTTCCATTTTGTATTTCTTCGAGAACTTTTTTCATGCGTTCTTTGGTTTCGGCATTCATAACCACAGGACCTCGTGTCAATCCACCATATCTTGCGGTTTCACTAACGCGTCTCCACATTCCATTAATTCCATACCTTTGAATCAAATCTACAATTAATTTTAGCTCATGTAATACTTCAAAATATGCAATTTCTGGTTGATAACCAGCTTCAACAAGGGTCTCAAATGAGTTAACTACCATCGATGCACAACCTCCACAAAGGTCTGCTTGTTCACCAAACCAATCTGTTTCAACTTCCTCTTGAAAAGTTGTTTTAATTACACCAGCTTTTGTGCTACCTATTGCTTTTGCAATTGCTAAAGTTCTATCCCATGCGTTCTTTGTGTAATCCTGATAAACTGCAACAATTGATGGTGTGCCAAATCCTTCTAGATATGTTTCTCTTACTTTAGAGCCTGGTCCTTTTGGTGCTACCATTATAATGTCAACATTATTTGGAGCTTCAATCCATTTCCAGTGAATTGCAGCAGCATGTGAAAAATATAAAGCATTTCCCTCTGAAAGATTTGGTCCAATTTCTTCTTTGTAGACCTTGGCCTGAACCATGTCTGGTATCAGAACTTGAATAATATCACCAGCTTTAGTTGCTTCTGCAATTGACATCACAGTATGTCCATCAGCTTTTGCTTTTTGCCAGCTAGAGCCTCCTTCTTTAACACCTACAATTACATTGAGACCAGAATCCTTCATGTTATTGGATTGGGCATTGCCTTGAATCCCATAGCCAAGAACTGCTATAGTTTGACCTTTAATTGGGTCTAAACTTACATCGTCATCTTTCCAAGTTTGAGCCATCCTAGTCCTCAAATTATTACAAATAAATAGTATTATCAATCATAGGAGTTTTTATTTTATCAAAATCTCATAGGGATTTAGCGAAATTGGAATGAAATCAAATTCAACTTTGTGTTAAAACTTGACAAAATTTTTGTTCCTTAATAGGTAAATTACCATTCCTAACCCAGAACTTAAAACAACGACTGAAAGTAAACCAAACTCGGGGACAACCTCAGATGGAATTATTATCTCTAAGGGTGAAGGAATGGTAACAGTTGTTTGTAGATCAGAGCCTTCTACAAGATTAGAAAATTCTTGCATCTGTTGAG
>CAWTZT010000031.1:0-14833 GCA_963919845.1 Thaumarchaeota archaeon CSP1-1 | reverse complement strand
GTTCATGTTGCCTGTAATGTTTTTCTAGATGTGAGATTTCTTTATCAGATATCTTTTCACCTTTATTTTCATGATATTCTTTGATTATTTGAAATTGAGTTTTTTTAATGCTAAATTCTCGTAGAGTTCCATTAACCGATCTATTACAAAAATAGTCATACAGGACTAGACGGTATATCAAATAGCCTGTAATTCCAACTATAGTAACAATTACGAGGGGGAAAAGAATGTCAGCTAAAACCATGATTTTTTATCATCCTTCTTACTATTTCATTGTTATTCTCTTTGTTCATATCAAATGTAATTTAGAAAAATAAACAAAATTTCTAAATATTGTTAGACAGCCTGTGCAGGAACACGCCTAGAATGAACATTGTTATCCTTGCTAGAATGTAATTTTTGATTGTTGGACACCCAAATGGATACTTGGAGTCCAATTATAAGAACAAAATTTGCCTAGTAAACAATTTTAAAACAAGTCATGCGTAATTTACTTGGCTGCGATGAAGAATCAGAGTTATTCTGAAAAATGATGTGAAGGCATTTGTCTGAGCTGCCTAAATATTTTGGATGATTTTAGTTTAATTGGTTTTTGACTTTCTCAAATACATCATCAGATATTGAATTTGTTTTATGAAGCACTGTTGCAATCTCTAAAATAGTCGTTAACTGATGTAGTTTTACTCCTTTTGATTTTAATTGTGAATCTGCGCCCTCCATTCTATTAATAATTACAAATGCATCAGTTATTTCAACACCTTCTTCTTTAAGAAATTTAATTCCATTTAACATAGACCCACCAGTTGTAGCCACATCATCTATCATCAACACCTTCATACCATTGCTTGTATGACCCTCTACGTTTTTTGAAGTTCCATATTCTTTTGGTTTATTTCTTACATAAATTAGAGGTTTTATAGAATCATAAGCTAAGGCTGAAGCAACAACTAAGCCACCAGTTGGTATAGATGCTATAGTATCGAAATTATCAAATCCTATCTTGTCTGATATTAATTGTTGAAGTTGTTTTATCATCATACGAAAAATATGTGGATAACTTGAAGTTAATCTTAAATCAACATAGTATGAGCTTTTCTTTCCACTTGAAAGAGTAAAGTCTCCAAACTTTATGGCTTCTTTTTGATGCAAAAAGGTTGCAAAATCTTTTACAAATTCCACATCAAAATTAACTAAACTAGATTTATTTTGGTTTGTATTTTGGTAAATACATGCCTGAAATCTGGTTAAATTATGGCTCTACAAACGTAGTTCTTGATATTAGAGCAGAAAATCTTGATCAACAACTAGAGACCAAAGGCCCCTTTCTTAATGACTCTGAGATTGCTGAAAAACTAGAACAAATTGATATTTCAAAACCAATTGAATTAGTAGCACTGAATAATTCTGAATCAGTTAAAAAGACAATTAAAACAATTTATGACAAATGTGAACAAAAATCTCTTCAAAAACCAAGAATTTTAGCCGATAAAAAAATCCTAAATTTGATAAAGGAAGGTCTTCCAGAAGGAAGCCCAGTTGCTGAATTTGGAAATAATGATCTCAAAAACTCTAGCCTTGTTTTTATTGGTGAGATGGAATTTGACGGTCTTTTTGGTTTTGAGACAATAGCTACAAGACTAGTAAAAAAATTTGGAAATGATGACATGCTTTCTGCGTATGAAAAAAGAAAAGAAAATCTTCCAATACCAGGACAAGAATCAGAGAACATAAAAATTGCTCAAAAATTTACGGATTCTTTTGAAATTGTTTCAATTGAGATAGCTGCCAACTCTCAAGGAGTTGTTGATTTAGCAGTTGGTCATCCCTCCTCTACAATGTCTATTTCAAAACCATTCTTATCACATGCTCAAAAAAATGTAGAAAAACACCGTACAATGATGATTAGTACTGGAAAAGACGCAAGTAATGACACTTTAGGAAGATCTTTATCATCATTATGGAACTGTAATAAAGCAATCAAGGATAATGGTTTAGCAATACTGCTTGCAGAATGTACAAATGGTATTGCATCAGAAGCAATTCAACAATTCATTGAAGGAAGAATGAGTTTAGATAGATTGAAAAAACCATCTAAATATGTTAATGGCATGGAAGATCTTTTATTTCTGACAGAAATACAAAAAAGATTTCAGGTGGGAATAGTATCTATTTTACCCGAATTTTATTTGAAAAAACTAAACATTATTTCCTTTGGCGGAATTAAACAAGCGATGGATCATATATTAAAATCACAAGGAATAAAACAAAAAATTGCTGTAGTTTCTGATGGTGCACGTTTACTGTTAAATTAAGCCTGTTATTGGAAAAGGTGCACATAAAATTGCTAGAACAATTACTATTGCGTACATAATCTTTCTATTTTTGGGAATAGGAGAAATATCATCTAGTGGCATTGCACCTGGATTTCTTGAACTCATTAACAAAATGAATATTGCCATAAACCACAAGTTTAATGGCCAAAAAAGAACTCCAATACTTGCATAAGTTGCTATTCTATGCCACTTTTGACCAAAAAGTGCACGGGCCATATGCCCCCCATCTAGTTGCCACGCAGGAAGTAAATTAATAAATGTTATAAAGAATCCAAGCCACGCTGCAAACAAAACCGGAGTCATCAGAACTTCTTGATCATCACCTCCTTTTCCAAACATTGCTAAAGTAGCTTTCATTAGTAATGGTTCATTGAATTCTAAAAGGCGTGATTCTGCAAACAATTCCTGAGCTAAATCTTCATCTAACACTGGAGCAGTTGCAGATCCATAAATTGAAACCAAGACTGTAATTACTAAACCAGCAATTGGACCAGCAATAGCAACATCAAACAAAATATGTCTATTGACAGTTAATCCTCTTGAAGTAATTATGGCACCAAATGTTGGAATTCCATAAACCGGTATTCCTGGAATAAAGTATGGCCAGGATGTTTTTAGTTTGTGAAATTTAGCAGCAACGAGATGACCCGTTTCATGAATTCCTAAAATCCCTAGAAGAGATAACGTGTAAATTCCAGCCATTTCAATTGGTTCCCCAATATTGATTATTGAATTAGTTGCTTCAGTTCTGAAGTACCCATCTATCATAACTAGAATAACCACAACTGAGAAAAGTACTCTTGGTGTCCATGATGAAGATAACCATCTTCGTTGTTTTCTAGGAGGAAATCGATTTACAAGAATGTACAATCCTTCTGGAGTTTTTTGTAGTCTACACACTAGATTCCTTTCTTCTAATTTTTGAGCAATGTAGACAAATTTAGATTTGATTTCTATATCTTCAATTTTGAATTTAATTGTCTCTAAAGTAGATTCTATGTTGCCTACTTGAAAAATAGACGAAACAACAGAGATTATTTCTTCTTGAGTAGGTTCGCTCATATCAGTTAATCAAATAATTTCACCTCTTAATGCTTTACGGTTGAAATCATCATATTCCAAATAAAACAGTCCAGCTAAATTTTCATTTAGCATTAGAATTAAATTCATCTAGAAAAGAAGTCGGTTGTTGGCTGAAGCAAAATTTCTGGAAAACAAACTGCATGATATCACACATTTTGGTATAAGAGCTGCTATTGGAGTAATCTTCATTGTTCAGGGATCAGGAAAATTTAATCCAGGTTTTGCAGGTATGCTAACAAATATGGGAGTACCAGTTGAGCTGCAGATTCCATTAGCTTTAGCTGAAACAATTGGTGGCACTCTTCTTATCGTTGGAGTTTTGTCAAGAATTTCTTCATCGATTTTATCTATCATTATGCTAGGTGCCATATTCCATGTAAAAGGAGCATCAAATCTAACTGGAGAAGGTGGCTTTGCACTAGACCTAATGATCCTTGCTGGATGTTTGGCAATAATAGTTGCAGGACCAGGAAAGGTTTCAATTTCTCATATTGCAAAAAAGATTCCAAGATTTTTGCAGTAGGTTAACTTTAGCTTAGATTATAGTCCGATCTACTCAATTTTGATTAAAAAATACTCAAAATTAAATAATTGCTAGTTGTTGATCTAAGGTATTGCAAGTAATTCTTAGACAAGTGGGCGATTATGTAATTCGTCGATGTGAGGTAGGAGATCTTATTCCAGTAATGGAATTAAACATGAAAACATTGCCTGAGCATTATTCAGATTATTTCTATGAAAGTTTGCTTTCTGAGATGCCTGAAGCTTTTCTTGTAGCTGAGATTAAGGGAAGAATAATGGGATATATTATGTGCAAAACCGAATTCGGTTTTTCTAATTTTAAGAAATTAGGATTTGTAAAAAAAGGTCATATTGTTTCTGTAGCAGTTCTTGATGAACATCGCCAAAAAGGAATTGGTAAAGCACTTGTAGATGAATCAATTCAAGGAGCTAAATTAAAAAAATGTGATGAGCTATATTTGGAAGTACGATGTAGTAACACTAGCGGTGTAAAATTATATGAAAAACTTGGATTTATTATTAAACAAAGGCACAAGTCATATTATCGTGATGGCGAAGACGCATTTTTGATGGCAACTGAGTTTCATATCTAGATTCAAATAAATAAGTCCAAAAAACCTTGTAGCGCAATGTCAAGACGAAAGGCAACAGGGATAACGATTTTTGTCTTATGTATAGTAGGATTTTTTGTTTATGCATATCTTCTAATGTTATCTTCATGGAGCCCAATCGTACTCCAATTATCAATTTTAATGCTAGTTGGAGGATTTCTGGGTATAATATCCTGGATTGGATATATGATGGCAACCACAAAATTTACTCCATCTTCAATTATTTCTGATGATGATGAATAACAAATTCTATTTTGTGATTCTTACGTCTACTACAGTTTGGTAATATCTAGGGCCCACGGCTCTAACTAATTTAGAATTAAGTATTTTTGATTTTACAGGAGTAATTTCCAAGAAATGTTTTTCTGAAAGTTTTGGAGCATCTGTTTTTTTATCTGCATGTATGTGTGAATAATAATGAATAAATCCTTCATTTTTTGTAGAATTAATAGCTGAGCTTAAAAATTCATCAGATCTTTCTGGGAGTAACATAAGTGTCCGATCTCCTTTGTTTTCAAGCTGTTCTTTTATTATCAGAGTGGCATCACCTTCCAATGAAAAAACTTTACCAGCTAGTTTGTTTAGCTTGATATTTTTTTCGCAGAGTTTTGCAGCATCTGGATTTATATCTATATTGTAAACGGTACATTTTTTCTTTTTAGCAGCAATAATTGAAAACATACCAATTCCACCAAACATGTTGATTACCGTTTCTCCCTCTTTGATTACATCTGATATTCTATCTCGTTCAGTTGAAAGCCTTGGAGAAAAAAACGCTTTTTTTACATCTACAATAAATCTACAACCAAATTCCCTGTATTCAGTTTCTGAATTGTCTTCTCCTGCAATTAATTCTAAATCCCTTGTCCTAAAATCTCCCGCAACTGATGATGATTGAAAAAATATTGAACGTGCTGTTTTTACTTGTTCAAGAAGAGTTTCTCCAATAATTTTTTTCTTTGATAACAGAGAATCAGGAATTCTAACAATAATAATCTCTCCTATTTGATCAAATGCTGAGAAAAGTTCAACACTTTCTTTTTGTGAAAGTATATTTTCAAGCGCTTTCTTTAGCATTCGAGTCAATTCTTATAATTTACACATCTACCTTTTATTATAGGTAAAAAGCCAGAGATAATTGAACTATCAGAAATTTAGCCAAAATTAACTTAACAAAGAGATTTTTTTTGTGATTTAATCTTCTCTTGTGTTAATTATTGAAAATTTCAGTTTTTGTAATAATAATTCCCAGAATCCTTTTGTTGCTTATCTAACCTACTAGTTCCTTTGTTGACTCTGGGCCTGAGAGATTTTTCGTCTCTTCTAAACGTAATTCCTAATGACTTTAGGAATTTATTCATGGCTACTGACTTTGATAATGGTTCTGTGGCATGTCCTTCTATTCCAGATGTACCTTCAAAGATTACCATAGAATCTGAGACAAGATCCATTAATTGCAAGTCATGATCAATTATTATTGCAGATTTACCATAAGAGCGTACAAATTTTTGAATAAATTTTGCAATTGCAATTCTATCTTCTACATCCAAAAATGCAGAAGGTTCATCTAATGCATATACATCTGCTTTTTTTAATAAACAAGATGCTACTGCAACTTTTTGGAGCTCACCACCAGAAAGATTCTTGACGGATTTGTTGTATAGTTTTTTTATTTTAAGAGGTTCAACAATTTGTTCTTCTTCAATACTTCCCATAATCGGTATTTCATTTGCCTTATCTAATACTGAAATTACTTCTACATCAATGTCGTTAGTAAGATACTGTGGTTTGTAAGCAATTTTTACTTTCTTGTCAATTTCTCCAGAATCTGGTTTTTCTACTCCTGCAATCATTTTCATCATTGTAGTTTTACCAAGAGCATTTGCTCCCATAATTCCTAAAACCTCCCCCTTGCGAATTTTTCCAGGTTCTATGGAAACAGAAAATGATGGATATTTTTTTTCTAATAAAGGATAAGATATTATTTCATCGCCTTGTTGAAACTTTTCTGTGGTTGATGATGAAGCATCAAAAGTGAATTTTTTATCTCTAAATCGTACATTTTCATTTGGAAGATACCCATCCAAAAAGACGTTTATTCCAACTTTTGTGGATAAAACACTTGATACAATTCCATATGCTGAAGAAACTCCATATAGAACATCAATGTAATCACTTAGAAAGTCTAGTAAAGTAAGATCATGTTCAACTACCATCACACTTTTTCCAATCTTAGTTAAACCATGAATCACTCTAGCCACACTTGTACGTTGAAAAACATCATTGTAAGAGGACGATTCATCAAAAAAATAGAAATCAGCTTCTTTTGCAGTAGCTACTGCAACAGCTAATCTTTGTAACTCCCCCCCACTAAGTTCTTTGAGATTATTTTCAAGAGAATTTTGTAATCCTAATTCAGTAATCAATTCACGTGAAACTCCTCTCTCATCAAATTTTTCTAATAATTCTTTAGCAGTGCCATCAAATGCTTCGGCAACATTGTAAACCTGTTGTGGTTTGATTGATACCTTGATCTGGTTTTCTTTAATATTCTCAAAATGTGATTTTAGTTCAGTTCCACTATAATATTTTAAAATTTCATCCCAATCAGGAGGCTCGTCATATTTTCCCAAATTAGGTTTTATATTTCCAGACAAAATGTTAATAACAGTACTTTTTCCCATACCGTTTCTTCCAAGCAAGCCTACCACCGCTCCTTTTGTAGGAGTTGGAAGTTTGTATAATCTGAAAGAGTTTATTCCATATTGGTGAACCTTATCTGTAGCAAGCTCACTTGCCAAATTTACAATTGTAATAGCATCAAATGGACAAACCTTTACACATATTCCACAACCATTGCAAAGATTTTCATCAATTTGCGCTTTTTTTATATCTTCATTTAAAACGATACAATCTGCACCAGACTTGTTTATTGGACAATACTTTATGCATTCTAAACCACATTTTTTTGGCTGGCATAACTCCTTATCTAATACTGCAACACGATGTGTCATGACGAATAGCGCTTTTTCTTTATTTATATTTCATCTAGAAGATGATACAGTTTTCTTATCAATTTGATTAAATCAGTCATATTTTGAGTTACATTAATAGAGAACATTGCAATTAGCATTTTTAAGCCGGCCATAGCGTTGGGGTGCGACCCAGTCCCTTTCCGAACCTGGAAGTCAAACCCAATGTCGCTACTGTGTTACTAAGGTGCGAGAGCCCTTGGGAAGCAGTGGTGCTGGCATTAAATTTTGAATACAACTATAACCAAGCAAAAATTGAATAGATATATGCCAAGTTGTGTTGTTTGTGGTCAACAGTTTTCTGATGATATTCGGTTTCTTAACCACATGATGGAAAAGCATGGCTTTAGAAATCCTAACATATCTAAACCAGACCGAAATAGTCGTGGTTATTAGTTTTTTAGAGTATTCAAATAATCCAAAAGAAGTCTTACGCCAAATCCTGTAGCTCCTCTTTGATTGTAAGATTTGTTTTTTGTTGCATCTTGAGTCCAAGCTGTTCCTGCAATGTCAATATGGACCCATGGAGTGTTACCAATTGCATTTGCCAAAAATGCAGCTGCTGTTATAGTTCCAGCGGCTTTTCCTTTTCCAATATTTTTCATATCTGCTACATTTGATTTGATCATATCCATATAGTCATCATTAAGTGGTAACTGCCAAACTTCTTCTGATGTTCTTTCTGAGGAATTTTTGATATCACTTGCTAATTTTTTATTATTACTTACAAGTCCAGCTACATTATTTCCTAAAGCTACAATGCAAGCACCTGTTAAGGTAGCAAAGTCAATAATTACTCTTGGAGAATATTTTTTTTCACCAAATGATAATGCATCTGCCAAAATTAATCGGCCTTCTGCATCTGTATTAAGAATTTCAGTTGTTTTGCCACTGTAAAGCCTAACAATGTCACCTGGCCTATACGATTCCCTTCCTAGCATGTTTTCAACAGAAGGAATAATCCCTATAACATTAAGTGGTAATTTTAATTCTGATACTGCTTTCATAATTCCCAAAACTGTACAGCCGCCACACTTGTCGAATTTCATTTCATCCATTTTTTCACTTTGTTTTAATGAAATTCCACCAGTGTCAAAGGTTACAGCTTTACCTACAATTACAATTGGCTTATCATTACGTTTTCCTTTGTGGTGTTCTAAGACAATTAATTTTGGTTCATTTATGCTTCCTTTACCAACAGCTATGATTCCTCCAAATTTTTTTTCTTTGAGTTCTTTTTTGGAAAATACTTTACATGTTAATTTGTTTTTACGCGCAATAGCTTTTGCATAGCCTGCAAGGTCTGTAGGTGAACAATCATTAGGCGGTAGATTTGCTATACTTTTTGTAAATATTACAGCATCTGAAATAATTTGAGATTTTGAAATTATATCTTGAACAACATTGGGTTTTGAAATTAAAATTGAAAGATTTGGTGATTTTTCATTTTTTTCTTTTTTATATTTGTTAAAAGAATACATTGAAAGTGTTGTTCCTTCCACAATAGCTGAAACCATTGATTTGACATCTATAGGAAAATTTTCTGGTACTATGATAGAAAATTCAACTAGTCTTATACTACGTGCTTTTTGTGCAACTATTCCAGAAACTCTTCGTAAAACATCTAAAGTGATCTTATTTTTAGGACCTAATCCTGCAATTAGAATTTTTTGAGCAGGGATCTCACCCAAAGTCTGAATGATTGACAAATCTCCTACCTTGCCTTTGATTTCCTTTAGTGATTGTTTTACTAGTGCGTTAATTTTTGAATTAAATTTTCCTAAACCAAGTGGTTCATTTGATTTTTCAAAAATCAATGTACAAAGCATTTGAGTTTTTTTATTACTAGGATTGGTTTTGTCAGTTTTTATCTTCACAATCATGGTTCTTGTTTTATTGAGGTTTATAGATTGCTAGTAAAAACAGTAATAATTTCTTAGTGAAAAAATATAAGTGTAGTACAAAATGTACACCATATTTTTAAAAAAATGGATTAATTATCAATTATGCGCAATTAATTATATTCAAATTTTCATAATATTTTCTTATGTATGAAATAGTTAAGAAAATAATCTATTATACTTTGATTTTAAAACCAAGCCTCAATAGAACTTTGGATGTACTTGCGTACTTTACGTAGATTCTTCTCTTTTTTTATTTGAAAAAAACCTGTCAAGCCTTTACTACTTTAGAGTTTGATCGGATTTGCTTTTAGAAGTAGCTTTTTATTTCAAATACAAAGGGAAAGTAGTTAGAGATGGGACTGAATTACTATCAAATTAAAAAGAATGTTCTCAAAGCTCGCAAGCTAGTAATCAAAGGAACTACTATAGCTGCTTCCGGCCATCCAGGAGGCAGCTTTTCAATGGCAGAAATTTTGGGTTGTATTTTATACAAATTCCTAAAATATGATCCAAAAAATCCTCAATGGGAAGATAGAGACCGACTAATACTATCAAAGGGTCATGCCTCTCCTGGTTTATTTTCAAATCTAGCAGTAGCTGGATATTTTGAACCATCTGAAATTGAAACTTTAAGAAAATTTGGAAGTAGATTACAAGGTCATCCTGATCTTAAATGTCCCGGTGTTGAATTTTGTGGCGGTTCATTAGGACTTGGACTTTCTTTTTCTATCGGTAATGCACTAGCAGCAAAAATTGATGGAAAGAATCATCGTATATTCACTATAATTGGTGATGGTGAATCAGATGAAGGACAAGTTTGGGAAGCAGCAATGACAGCTGCAAAATTCAAAGTAGATAACATGACTGTCATCATGGATCGAAATTTCATTCAACAAGACTCGTACACAGAAAAAGTAATGCCGCTTGATGAAGAACTCGTTGGAGATGATCTTTCTGAGATGTGGAAAGATGCCAGTAGATGGAAAATTGGTGACAAGTGGAGAGCATTTGGATGGAATGTTTACGAAATTGACGGACATAGAATTGAACAAATTGATAATGCAATAACTAAAGCAATTCAGGTTAAGGGAGCTCCTTCGATAATAATTGCAAGAACAATCAAAGGCAAATCTGTAGAACATATGGAAGACAATCCTCAATGGCACGGAAAAGCACCAAAACCTGAAATTGCACCTATTATTGATGAAGAACTAGATTCTCAATTTATGATTGCACCATCCATTATTGCAGGTGACATGTCAAACCTTGAAAAAGAGGTAATAAGATGTAAGGAAGGAAGAGCTGATTATGTTCATCTTGATGTAATGGATGGACAGTTTGTTCCTAACACAACTTTTGATCACAATAAAATAAAGGAGCTCAGGCCATTGACTGTAATACCCTTTGATGCACATTTGATGATAAATGAACCAGTCAAACATGTACGAAATTATGTTGATGCAGGAAGTGATATCATTTCAGTGCATGCAGAAGTCTGTGATGAATCAAGCTTTGGCGAAATTCATGATATATTACGACAAAACCAAGTTGGTGTTGGCCTTGCAATTAATCCTGACACCGAATTACCTGATTGGTCAAAAAAATTCGTTGCAGATTTAGATCAGCTTATAGTAATGTCAGTAGTTCCTGGAAAATCTGGTCAAAAATATATTGAAACTACCCATGAAAAAACTCAAAAACTTGTTCTGACATTAAAGGAAAACAATTTTCATGGATACATCGAGGCTGATGGCGGTATTAATCTTGAAAACGCTGGACAATGCTTTTTGGATGGCGCAAGGGCGTTTGTTGGAGGAGGAGCAATTATCGGACAAAAAGACATAAGAGGAGTCATAAGAGAATTTCGAAACACAATTTTGCGTGCAAGACGAAAATTACTAATTCAAAAAGCACATGATCTTGGGGGAACTGATCTTGTTAAAAATTGGATTGATTTGCATATAGTGGGAGAAAAAAAGACTCAACTTATCCAAATTTCAAAGGAGCTAGGATACAATTGACCCAGTCTGAACAATTCAGCGACATGCGAACAGAATACGGAAAAACTTTGATCGAATTGGGAAAAGAAAATCCTAACATTGTGGTTTTAGGAGCAGATACTACTGATTCATTAAAGACTGCAGGCTTTGGGAAAAATTTTCCAGATCGATTTTTCAATGTTGGAATAGCCGAAGCTAATCTAGTTACAATGGCAGCCGGCCTTGCATATGCAGGAAAAATAGCATTTGCAAGTACCTATGCAATTTTTCTTCCAGGGCGCTGTGTGGATCAAATTAGAAACGCAATTGCTTATCCAAGCAGAGGAGAAAAAAAAGGCCTAAATGTAAAATTGGTTGTATCCCATGGAGGGCTTACTGTTGGTGCTGATGGTGGTTCACATCAACAAATTGAAGATATTGCAATAATGCGTACAATTCCAAATGTTACAGTTTTAATTCCAGCTGATGGAACAGCTGTAACAAAATTAACTTGGATAATGTCACAAAAATACGGTCCATATTACATGAGGATGACTCGTTTAAAAACATCAGTGATTCATTCTGAATCACAAGAATTTGAAGTTGGTAAAGGTATTACATTGCGAGATGGTACTGACTGTACAATTGCTGCATGTGGTATTACTGTGAAATTAGCTTTAGAAGCTGCTGATTCTCTCAAACAAGAAGGAATTTCTTGTAAAGTAATTGATATGTTTTCAATTAAACCAATTGATGCTGAGCTTTTAGAAAAAGCTGCAAGAGAAACAGGAGGAATTGTTACCTGCGAAGAACACAACATCATGGGAGGATTTGGTTCTGCAGTATCTGAAATAGTTTCTGAAAAGTATCCTGTTCCAATAAAAAGAATCGGTGCGCAAGATATGTTTGGTGAATCTGCAAGAGACGCAGAAATTTCACTCTTGCTTGAAAAGCATGGAATAACATCTATTAATATAGCAAACAAAGTAAAAGAGATTAGGAGTCAAAAACAATGAAAATTTTCCTAGACACTGCAAATCTGGAATCTATAAAAATGTACAATGATATGGGCCTGCTTGATGGTATCACTACTAATCCATCATTGTTATCAAAAGAAGGTGGAGACCCACAAAAAACTATGGAAGAAATTTGTAGAATTATCAAAGGAGACGTTAGTCTAGAGGTAATCAGTACAGAATGCTCTGGAATGATTGAAGAGGCACATAGACTTCGAAAATACGGTGACAATGTTGTGGTAAAGTGCCCAATGACTGCAGATGGACTAAAGGCATGCAAATCACTAACAGCTGAAGGAATTCCTGTAAATATTACTCTAATATTTTCTCCCAATCAAGCAATTTTGGCTGCAAAGGCTGGTGCAAAGTATGTTAGTCCATTTATTGGCAGACTAGATGATATTGGCAAGGACGGAATGCTTTTGATTCGAGAAATTAAACAAATATTTCCAAATTATAATTTTAAAACTCAGATTTTAGTTGCAAGTATTAGACATCCAATGCATGTTGTAGAAGCTGCAAAAATTGGTGCAGATGTTGTAACCCTTCCAGCAGAAGTTCTTGCAAAGATGCTAAAGCATCAACTAACTGATATTGGTTTGAAAAACTTTTTAGCTGATTGGGAAAAGCTCAAAGCTGAGGATCCAAACATTCGGATTTAAGACTAGTCGACTTTTTCTAAGTGAGAGTCTTCACTTTCGTAATACAAAAGCGAAATTGAGCTGTCATCTGATTTTAATAGATAAAGTGTTGTACCATCTTCAGATTTTTTCATTTTTTTAATCTTGTAAACTGTATTTGAATATTCTATATCAATAATCTTTACCATGTCTCCTTTCTTGAATGATGATAATACAAGTGGATTTTTGAAAATTCTTTTTATTCCACAGTCTAAACACTCAATTTTTTTTTCATTCATTACTACCCTAATACTTCCACATTCTACACAAATCCTAACTTTATCGTTAATGGATCTGTCCTTTCTCTTCAAACCTTTGCTAATTTTGGTTCTAACTCCCATGGAATGAATGAGATTTTGTCCGTGCTTATAAAATCATCTATTTTTAGTTTGAACTAATTATGGTTAATACGATTGAATAATTCGTATTATACGTTTTAGTTTTGTCGAATAAGTTTACGTAGTTTACAAAAAATTTAGACACGGGCTAAGAAAAAACTAAATTTCAATATATGACTATGAGATTCATTTGCTGGTTTATAGGTCATAATAGGATTCTAGAGGTACAACACCAAGACGAGTTTGTTTTTTATTTTGATGTATGTTCACAATGTCATAAACGCTGGCTAAATAAACAACTAAGTGACAAGCCTAAAATTACAAAACCTGTAATTGAGAAAAAGCAAACTAAAGTAATTGTACAACCAAACTTGCAAAGAATCCATTAAAAACAAATGATTCAAAAGGCAAAGGTTAACTTTTACGTGCTTTAATCTAGTCGTAGATCATTAGATTTTTTTCTTCTAAAAGTGCATGCAAATTATGTACTGAACGATAAACATCTGCCTCTTTTTTTGCTCCAGTACAGACGAGTTTTCCAGAGGCAAAAAGTAAGATCACGGTTTTTGGGTCTAGCATTCTGTGTATTAGACCTGGAAATTGTTCTGGTTCATACATACTTCGAGGCAAGGTTCTTGCAGCTTGTTCAAGGTGGATTCTTCCGCCCAAGTTGATTGCAGCTACGATATTTTGTACTACAATCACTGCGTCTTTTTTTATCTTGATTCCTCCTTTTCGGAGTTTTTGAACGACAGTTCTTACTGCCTTTATTGCCATTTCTTCTGATTTTGCCCCAGTACACACCATTTTTCCTGTTCTAAAGATTAGAGTTGCTGTTCTTGGTGTTTTTAAACGAAATACTAAACCCGGGAACTGTTCGGGATGATACTCAGTATCTGGAAATTTCTTTGTAAGATCGATTAGATCGATTTTTTGATCAACCGAGGCTGATGCTACAACATTTTCAACGCTAACAATTGGTTTTGTTTGAGGCATTTCGCGTTCATTTAAAAAGGCCCTTTATATATACTAAATAAGAATTCTAGAAATTTTTAGTGTCTTCCTATCCATTGGTATCTGTACTCTTCATCAATTAGATCTGTAATGAGCTCCTTTGATGTGATTTTTGGTTTTTTTAGCTTTACATCAAAGAATCCAAGTTTTCCTTTGCAAGGAATCGGTATTCTAAATGGTTTTGCGTTTTTTATTAAGAAACCGTATTTGTTATTCTGAAATTTTTTAGAAGCTAGATGTTTTTTTGAATCTAGCTTTATTTCAGATTTTGATTTGTATTTTTTTACGTCATAGATTTCGGCTTTTCCAATGATTGCACCT
>CAWTZT010000030.1:0-2543 GCA_963919845.1 Thaumarchaeota archaeon CSP1-1 | reverse complement strand
TCCATAAAATCTGCCATTTCCAAGATTGTTTCAGAAAAGAATAGAATTGATGTTTTAGTAAATAATGCCGGCTTTCTTTTATTTGGATGTCTAGAAGATATTTCAGTTGAGGATGTAAAGGCACAATTTGAAACTAACTTTTTTGGAGTCGTCAGGCTAATTAAAGAAACTGCCCCCATTATGCGAAAACAGGGTTCTGGAATTATAGTGAATGTTAGTTCAATAGCTGGCAGAATCGCCTTTCCAGCAACTTCTGCATACATTAGCTCTAAATTTGCATTGGAAGGACTCAGTGAAAGTATGCGATATGAAATGTCCCCATTTGGGATAAAAACAATAATCATTGAACCAGGAGTTATCAAAACTAACATGTTATCATCTTTCAAACAAACCGCCACTAACCCCGATTCTCCTTACAAAGAAATTTCTGAAAAGGTTATGAATGGAATTAAAATGATGGGCCAGATGGCAACTCCTCCATCTGAGGTCGCAAAGACTATCATTAAAGCAATTAAAACTGAAGACCCTCTTCCAAGATACATTGTAGGAAATGATGCTTCAATGTTTTTAGAAGCAAAAAAAATGAAGACTGATATTGAGTTTGAAAATTATCTAAAAAAAGAGCTTTTTAGCAATTAGTCGAAAAGTTCTACGGTAAATTGATATACACCTTAGTAGCGTTTTTTATCAAAGTCTGCAATTTACAGGAACAAGGTGATAATTAAAAATGAAATGGAAAACATTACAACATAACGGAATTCTTTTTCCGCCTGCTTTTGAATCACAGGGAATCAAATTAAAGATCAAAGGAGAGAATGTACCACTCAATTTACTACAAGAAGAGATGATCTATCAATGGGCAAAGAAAAAGGACACACCGTATGTACAAGACAAGGTTTTTCAAAAAAATTTTGTTGCTGACTTTGGTAAAACTCTGCCATCAAAATTTAAAAAAATAGTCTATTCTGATATTGATTTTTCAGCTGCAAATAAGGTAGTAGACAAGGAAAAAGATGCCAAAGAAAGAATGACTAAAGAAGAAAAAAAATCCTTTGCAACTAAACGAAAAAAATTACGCGAAGAAATGAAAGAAAAATTTGGCAAAGCCATCATGGATGGAAAAGAAGTCGAAGTTGCCAACTATATGGCTGAACCCCCAGGAATTTTCATTGGAAGAGGTGACCACCCCATTAGGGGCAAATGGAAACCTCGAGTCACTCCAAAAGATGTTACGCTAAACCTTGGAAAAGAGGCCAAGGTTCCAAAAGGAGATTGGGGAAAAATAATTCATGAAAGAGATTTCATGTGGCTTGGTAGCTGGATGGATGTTCTTACTCAAAAAAGAAAATATGTTTGGCTTGCTGACACTGCTGGTCTCAAACAGGAAAGAGACCAAGCAAAATATGACAAAGCTAAAAAACTTGCTTTAGAAATTGACAAAGTTAAAGAAAAAATTATCAAGAACATGAAAAATAAAGACCCAAAAATTAGGAGGATTGCTACTGCATGTTACTTAATTTACAGAACTTCGATGAGAGTTGGAGATGAAAAAGATCCTGATGAAGCAGATACTGTAGGTGCAACTACACTTCGAGCTGAACATATCAAGTTGACAGATAGCAAGATAGAGTTTGATTTTCTTGGAAAAGATAGCGTAAGATGGCAGGAAACTATTCCAGCCGAGGGTGATGACAAACAATTCTATGAAAATTTGAAAGAACTTTTACGAAATAAAAAACCAAAAGACGAGCTATTTCATGGAATAACCTCAAGACACGTAAATGCATTTTATTCAAGTATTGTAAAAGGACTCACAGCAAAAGTCTTTAGAACTTATCTTGGAACCAATGTTGTAAAAGAATATCTAAAAAAGAATGATAAAATTAAATCAAAATCTGCAAATGAAAAACTGTATCATGCCAAACTAGCTAATCTTGAAGCTGCTATAATGTGCAATCATAAAAGAACAATACCAAAGACCTTTCAAATTGCATTACAAAAGAAAAAGGACACTTTAAAGAAGGTAAAAGATTCAACTCCAAAGACTGAAAAACAAAAACAAAAGAAAAAAGAAAGAATTGAAAAGTTTAAGCTGCAAATTGATTTGTCTGCAAAAACTAAAGACTACAACCTTGGTACTTCTCTTCGAAATTATATTGATCCACGCATTTTCAAAGCATGGACTGACGAAGTGGGAGTAGATTGGGAAAAATTGTACACTGCTGCTCTTCAGAAAAAATTCCTGTGGGTTAAGAACGTAAAAACTGATTGGAAAACTATCTGAAAACAAAACTAGGCTAGTTGAGAATCATTTAATTGCACAAAAGGGTAGGCGTTACTTGTGCCGGAGTAGCTCAGCCTGGCCTAGAGTGCCAGTCCACATAAAGGGTAATACTCATAATCTGGAGGTCGTGGGTTCGAAACCCACCTCCGGCACTACCAGAAATAGATCTTCCAATCTATATTACAAAATGCACAACTAATTTAAAAAAATCCAAATTAAACTAATTAATGAATATTAGTAAAATAACGATGCTAGCCCT
>CAWTZT010000029.1:0-3248 GCA_963919845.1 Thaumarchaeota archaeon CSP1-1 | reverse complement strand
TAGGAGAGCTTACATGTCTAAACAGGATAGTAATAAATCTAAACCGCTATCCAGAAGGGATTTTCTTAGACTTCTAGGTGTAGGGGGAACTGCATTAGCTTTTGCACCATTTGTTCCATGGGGAAACTTTTTGCCAAACCCATCATCTGCTTCTACAGGCCGCGCAAAAGTAATCCTTCCTGATGGAACTCATGCTAATGTTAACACATTTCCAGTAAATCATGCAGAAATTATTACTTATCCAACAACTAAAGATGAAGTACTCAATGAGGAAGCATTTCGAAAATGGAATTTAATCAGACTGCCAGAAGAGCTTGGTGGTGCAGTAAAAGATGCTAGTGCATTTAGAGCTTATAGTGTGATTTGTCTTCATTTGTGGTGCTTATGGAAATATTGGCCTGGAGAAGGACGCAAACGAGGAGAATGTCCATGTCACGGAAGTATGTATGATCCTACAACCGGTACAGCATTTGCTGGACCTGCATCACTTCAAGCACCACCATCAAATACACTTCCTAAATTGGATTTAGAAGCTGACGTAGATGGATTTATGTACATATCTCCAGTAACCTGGGGAGTAAATGGTAATGGAGTAGTTGGGTATGGACGCTTCGTTAAGTAGAAAAACCGGCGTAGTTGCCTTAATTTATTGGATATGGGATGGACTTGAAAGAACTATTTTTACTTCAATAAAGTTTTCTTTTCCAGCTAGATTTGTTAGTCCCTTTGGATTTTTGGGGATGCTTACTTTCATTACTTTTATAATTTTAGGAATATCTGGTGCATTGCTGATGTTCTATTATGAACCAGTCATTACTAGAGCATGGGATAGTGTGGCATTTATCAATAACGATGTTCCGTTTGGATTTCACATTAGGAACATACATTATCACGGTTCAAACGCAATGGTTCTTTTGGCAATTTTGCACATGTATTACCAATTCTTTAGTGGACGATACAAGATTAGAAATGAAATTTTATGGGTGACAGGAGTTATCTTGGGAACAGTTACAATCCTTGAAGCATTTACAGGTTATGACGTAATATTTAGTGAAAGAGCTGAGCTGGCAATTAGTATTGCGGCTTCGTTAACAAACTCAATACCTATTGTAGGCCCGACCATTCGTGAGTCAATGTTTGGAGCTGGGTTCCATGACTTTGTTCTGCGATTTTATGCTCAACATGTTTTCATTTTACCTGTTGTAATGCTTGGACTAATGGCAGTTCACTTTCCGAGATTTCTAGTGTTTGATGTACCAATGGTTATGGCAATTTCTGGTGCAATTCTTATCACCGGAGGAGTATTCCCAGTTGATCTTGGGTTCAAGTTTCTACCTACGGTTCCACCGGGGATTACCGTTCCCGAATGGTACCTAACAGGACTATATGCTTTCTTAAGAACGCAGTATGACAAATTCGTAACAGGCGTATTATGGCCAGGACTATTCATTCTGTCGTTGTTGCTAATTCCATTCATTGATAGATACAAAAAGTTCTCTTGGAAGGATAGACCACTGATTACTGCAATGGGAATTACAGGAATTGCGCAAATTATGGTCACAACTTATTGGGGATTTTACATTCCACCTGATTCTACTATACCTCTAGTGGAAAGACTGGTTATTGATCCAATATACCTGTACAGCGTAATGGTACTTTTGGTTCCAATGAGCTTTGGCTTTACATACATGATGATTCATCTTGCAAAAGAAGCAGAAAGAAAGGCAAAGCTTGCAAAAGAAAAAGGACCACAAAAGGTTGCTCAAATACACCTCTCAGAGAAATGGATAAACTGGGTCATAATAGCTCTTATTGGTTTTCAGGTTTTCCTCAACATAGCAGCGTATAATGCGTTCTTGACAGGAATGAACAATCTTTCATTGTTCTTTGCAGGGCTGATACTAATTGTGTTTGCAGGACTCTTCCATGTGTATAGATACGGAATGAGTGAGGCAAGTAAACCTCCACCACCACCAAAAGCTGCACTGCAAGAAAAAAAACCTAAAGCACTAGCAGAACAACCTAAACAAATTTCAGAGACTAAGAAACTTACAGAAACAGGTGGGGATGATAAAAAGGATGCACCAAAACAAGCTCCACCACCAACACCACAGGTTAAAACAGGATCAGTAGGACAAGATCTTGGAAAAGATTCTGCCGTAGGAATATCTGATCTAAAGAAGCCTTAGTTTGGAATTTTTCTAAAAATTAAACAAGCTTTATAAGACTTTTAGAAAGAATTTTCAAATATTGAGTGAAGTTACCCAGGGTCATGCTTATGGCATTGGAATAATCACAGTAGTTATCGGACTTTCAATTGGACTAGGATATTACCAAATGTTTTATCTTCCAGAAGCTAGCTTAAAACCTTCAGTTGATGAAGAGATCTTAGAACCCTTAAAATCAACTGAAATTGAAATGATTGTTGGCTCTGCTGATCCAGATCAACAAGATAACTTTGTTCCAAAGCTACTAAACATTCAACTTGGAATAGATAATCACATTGTTTGGACCAATGTAGATGATGTCGCTCATACTGTAACTCCAGACCAGAGCACAGAGGATTCATACAGTGGTGAATTTGGTTCAACAGGTGTAATCATGCCTGGAGAAACATACGAGTTTACATTTACAGAACCTAATGAAGTTCCATATCATTGTGAACCTCATCCATGGATGACAGGCACACTAATCATTGCTGAGTCTAGATTTTAGGCAGAAAATTTAGCAAACAACACATCACTTTCTATTTCTTTATGTTGTTCAATTATTGATGCCCGGAACTTTACTTCATGAGTTTCTTTTGGTTCAAACTCAATTGATGCAGTAAATTCAGCCTTGTTATCTGGCATGTCTTCTTTGCTAATGAATAAACGAGACACGTTTTGGGAAATTTTTTTATCATTATATGATTTGTAAACTATAAGCTCATTTGATGATAATATCTGAGTATTAATTACTACTCCGTCAAACCGTCCTGGATAATTTACCTTAATGAATCCTTTAATTTCTGAATTAGGAGTAATGTTGGTGTTATCTAATTTAAATTCGATTTCTTTCATGCAAACTTATACTTCTTAAAAAATACATCATTAATGAATTAATGGCGGGCCCGGAGGGCTTCGATCCCTCGACCAATGGATTAGAAGTCCAACACTCTGTCCAAGCTGAGCTACGGGCCCTAGAATTTGGAAATTATTTACCATTTTAAGGGTTTAGAAAAAGGAATTTTTGTTAAAAAAATTTCT
>CAWTZT010000028.1:0-10937 GCA_963919845.1 Thaumarchaeota archaeon CSP1-1 | reverse complement strand
TTTTTCCCTTCAAATGAATTAAAATAATAACTCTCACAAGAACAAAAATCCAAGTCAGGATCAATCCAGTACTCTTTTTCTTTTCCTACAATTGTCCAAATTTTACGTTCACTTGGTTCAAATAAATGAAGTTTAACTCGTTTTTCAGAAATTAATGACTCAATTTTATGCGGATCTTTTGTCATAAGGGTTTAATTCTAATTGTCAGGTATATTTTTGATGCTAAAAATAAGAATAGTTCCATCTCAACCCGCGTTAATGTTAGAAGGAAAAAATCGAAGCTTAGTCATTACTGATTTACATATTGGGTTTGAAAGCTCATTATTTGGAAACAATATTTTTGTTGGAAAAAATACAACTATTCAAGAAACAATTAACGGTATTGAAGAAATACTCGAAAAAACCAAGGCTGATTCCTTAATTTTACTGGGCGATGTCAAATCAAGCATAAAATCTATTTCAAAAAATGAATGGAGTGAAGTTCCTTTATTTTTTAAAAAAATGAGTGAGAAAGTAGATACAATTTTAGTTCCTGGAAATCATGATGCCAATATACAAAAACTTGTACCGGATGAAGTAACACTTGCTAGTTCTACTGGATTAGTAATAGAAAACATTCTTCTTACTCATGGACATACCATGCCTTCTGAAAATTTTTCTAATGTAGATAAAATAATTATGGGTCATGTTCACCCTGTATTTTTCCAAGAGGAGTCAGTAATTAATGGGAAAAGAGTTTGGATTTCAATCAAAGCTGACAAACAACAAATATTTTCTTCTACATCTGGCGAAGTTGAAGTTATCATTGTCCCATCCTTTAACAAATACTTCTATTCAACCCATAAAAAAAAATATAAAAAATCAATTTCTCCTATTTTAGAAAAAATAAAAAAAATAAAATCTGCTAAAATTATCACATTAAATGGAACCATCATCGGTGATGAATCAATTATAAATCAAATTCTTTAGTTAAACGAAATGTAAGGTTCTAGTGGATTTTTTGTTGTTTCATTTTTTTGTAACCATTCTAGTGTTTTAACAAAAGAATCTGCTAATTCAGGAGTTGTAAGAACTGGAATTCCTAGCTCTATTGATTTTCTTCTGATTTGGTATTCGTCATAAAGCATTCCAACGTATTTTTCTAACGTTGAAGTGCTTGGAATGTTTATTATAAAATCAATTTTTCTTTCATAGAGAAGATCTGCAATGTTAGGTTTTCTTTCAGGTTCACTAATTTTGTAAACAATTTCAATTTTTCCTAATTTTTCCTCAAAAAATTCTGCAGTATGTTCAGTTGCAAGAATCTTAAAGCCCAAATTTTTTAATGATGCAACTGTCTGAAGTAATTTTTCTTTATTTTCTTCACCACCAATTGAGATCAAAGCATTTCCACTTTTTGGAAGAGCATATCCTACAGAAGTCAGTCCCTTTGCTAATGCGTCATAGAAACTATTTCCAAAACATGCTGCTTCACCAGTGGATTGCATTTCAACTCCCAAGACCATATCTGCACCTTCTAACTGCATAAATGAAAATTGGGGCACTTTGATTCCGTATTGATTAATCTTTTTCCAATGATCATCAGGTATATTTGGGAGGGGTTTACCAAGTACGGCCTTTGCTGCTAGACTAATCAAATTTATTTTAACTAACTTTGATACAAAAGGCATTGAACGAGAGGCTCTAATGTTTAATTCAATTACATAAACTTGGTCATTATTTATGAGAAACTGTAAGTTAAAGGGGCCTTTGATGTTAAATGATTTTGCAATCATTTTGGTATAATCAGTGATGGTTTCAATAATTTTGTTATTGAGACGCCATGGAGGAATACACATCATTGCATCCCCAGAATGAACACCTGCACTTTCAATGTGTTCAACTAATGCACCAATTACAACATTTTCACCATCAGAAACTCCATCAACATCAACTTCTAAAGAATTTAGCATAAACTTTGAAATAACCACTGGATGATCAGGAGATAAAGTAGTAGCCACATTAACATATTTCTTTAATTCTTCTTGTGACCATACCACCTTCATAGCAGCCCCACTCAAAACGTAAGAAGGGCGTACGATAACTGGATAGCTTACTTCAATTGCAAAATTTTTTGCTTCAGTGATATTAGAAAAAGCTTGCCATTTGGGTTGCTTGATATGTAATTCATCAAGAACTGCACTAAATTTTGACCTGTCTTCAGCCCTATCCACATCTTCAGCTTGGGTTCCAATTAATTGGATTCCATTTGCTGCCAATTTTGGAGTAAGATTGTTTGCGGTTTGACCTCCAACAGAAGTTATAATTCCTTTAGAATTTTCAAATTCTTGAATATCTAAAATTCTTTCAAGTGTTAATTCTTCAAAGTAAAGTCTTTCACAAATATCATAGTCAGTTGATACGGTTTCTGGATTACAGTTCACTACAGCAACATTCTTTTCGCCATTTTCTTGTAAGCCCCAAACCATATTTACTGTACCCCAATCAAATTCTACACTACTTCCTATTCGATATGGACCAGCCCCTAAGACTAGTACACCTTTCTCATCATTAGAAACTTCGAGATCATTTTTGTCCCCCCCATATGTTAGATAGAGATAATTTGTTTTTGCTGGCCACTCAGCTGCAAGTGTATCAATTTGTTTTACTACTGGAATGATACCTATGTTTTTTCTAAATTGGCGAATCTCTTTTTCACTCTTGTTTACTGCTCTTCCAATTTGTTTGTCTGAGAATCCCAGTTTTTTTGCTTCTCGTAATAGTTTTGGTTCAAGCTTAGATTCTTTTAATTTTTGTTCAGTTTCAACAATATTTTTTATTTTTTCAATAAACCATGGGTCAATTGAGGAAATTTTGTTGATTTTTTCAACTGACATTCCTTTCTTGAGAGCAATTGCAACATAGTACAGAATGAAATCATCTGAAGATAGTAAATGATTTTCAATATCCTCCTCATCGTACTTTTTTCCATTTGAACGATTTAGAACTAATCCATCATTTCCAATTTCAAGCATTCTAATTGATTTTTGAAGAGATTCTTCGAATGTTCTTCCAATAGACATTACTTCTCCAACTGATTTCATAGTTGGGCCCAATTTTCTATTAGCAAGTTCAAATTTTGTAAAATCCCATCTTGGATGTTTACATACAATATAGTCTAATGATGGTTCAAAGCAAGCAGTTGTTACTTTAGTAATGTGATTAACTAATTCAGGTAATGAATATCCAATTCCAAGTTTGGCTGACATGTATGCTAGTGGATATCCTGTAGCTTTACTGGCAAGAGCTGAAGAACGAGATAGTCTCGGGTTTATTTCAATTGCAGCATATTTTTCAGATTCTGGATCCAATGCAAATTGGATATTGCATTCACCTACGATTCCAACATGCTTTGTTGCCTGTAATGCAGCTGATCTTAGAATATGATATTCCCGATTACTAATTGTCTGAGACGGAGCTACAACAATATTGTCTCCAGTATGCACTTTCATGGAAAGCACATTTTCCATATTACAAACAATGACGCTATTTCCAGAGTAGTCTCGGATAACCTCATATTCAATTTGCTTCCAACTACCTACATATTCTTCAATCAGGACTTGGCCAACCATACTTACAGTTAGGCCTCGTTCAACAATTTCATGTAATTCAATTTCATTAAATGCAACTCCACCTCCCTTACCGCCTAAAGTATATGCCACACGAATAATTACTGGATAACCTAATTCTTCTGCTACATTTTTTGCCTCTTCAAAGCTATGAATTGTTTTACTTTTTAGAATAGGAACGCCACATTCTTTCATCGAATCTTTGAATAGTTGTCTATCCTCAGTTGCTTTTATTCCAGGAATCTGGGTTCCAAGTACCTTAATTCCGTATTTTTTTAAAATTCCTTGCTCGTCTAATTTTACTCCACAATTTAGCGCCGTTTGCCCCCCAAATCCAAGCATTAATCCGTCTGGTCTTTCAGTTTCAAGAATTGATTCTATGTAGTGAGGTGTAATGGGTAACAGGTACACCTTATCGGCAAATCGAGTATCTGTTTGTATTGTTGCAATATTTGGATTTATGAGGATACTTTTCAGTCCCTCTTCACGAATTGCCTTGAGGCACTGGCTACCGGAGTAGTCAAATTGACGGTCGTTTTAGCGACTTTCGCCGGCTTCTCCGATTTTAATTGCCCCGCTGCCCAATACAAGAATTTTTTTTATTGATTCATTTTTTGGCAGTGTTTTCCTCCTCCATAAGGTCTCTCAGCTCTTCAAAAACAAATTTGCAATCATAAGGTCCAGGTGAAGCTTCTGGATGAAATTGAACTGCAATGCATTTTTGTTTTTTATGTTTAATTCCTTCAACAGTTTTATCATCTGTATTAGAAAACCATAAATCAAATTCAGATTTTTTTAAAGACTCTGGATTAATGCAGTAACCATGATTTTGACTTGTGACGTATACTTGATTATTTTCCAAATTTACACAGGGTTTGTTTTGTCCGCGATGTCCATACTTTAGTTTGTAAGTGTCTGCCCCCCCTGCAAGTCCAAGAATTTGTGCTCCGAGGCATATTCCTAGTGTTGGTATATTTTTTTCAATTAAGGATTTTGCTGTGTTGATTGTATCTTGACAATTCTGTGGGTCTCCTGGGCCATTACTGATTACAACTCCTTTAGGTTTGAATGATAGAATTTTTTCAATTGAGCAATTCCATGGAACCTTTATTACCTTATAGCCTATTTCTCGTATATTTCGTAAAATTGCATTTTTTACTCCTGTATCAATTATCACAACTGTATTCTTTTCTTTTCCAAAAACTTGTTCGTCTTTTGTAGATACGACCTCCATGAATTTTTCTGTATTGTAGTTTTGGACAGAAGAGAGTTGTTTCTTGACTTCGTCTTCATTAATTTCAGTATCAGATACTGTAAGGGAAGCCATCATTACCCCGCTAGTTCTAAGTTTTTTTGTTAGTTCTCTTGTATCAATTCCAGATATTCCAGGTATTTTCTCCTTGTAGAGCCACTCATCCAAAGTCATTGAAAGATTCCAATGACTTGCAACCAATGAAAGTTCATGAACAACAAGCCCTCTTGCCTGAATTTTATCAGATTCGAAAAAGCTAGAAATCCCATCTGCATCTTGCAATGATGGATCTGGAACACCATAATTTCCAATTAGAGGATACGTAAGTGTCAGAATTTGACCACTGTAGGATGGATCTGTTAAAGTTTCTGGGTAGCCTACCATTCCAGTATTAAAGACTAATTCACCAAAAACGGTTGTAGAATTACCAAAGCCCATTCCATTAAAGACAGTACCGTCATCTAAGATCAGCTTTCCAAATTTTTTTGCATATTTTGCTTTCTTTGTGGAAATTGTGACCCTCGACGAGTCATCTTAATTACGGATTTAAATGCTGCTTTATGATTGATTTAGAATGGTCAATGTAATTGTAGTAGACGACGATGTTGATTCTGCAAAGGTATTTGCAGAATATCTTGAGATCAAGGGGATCAATGTAGTTGGCACAGGTCATGACGGAAAAGAAGCCGTTGATTTATTCAAAAAGCTCCACCCTGATATAGTAATCTTGGACATGTTAATGCCAGAGTATGATGGCAAATATGCTATTGATAAAATAAAGAAAGAAGATCCAAATGCTAAGATTATTGTTGTAAGTGGTTATTATGACCGCTACAAGTTAGAAGAAAATGAAGTTGCGGCTATTTTTGACAAGCCCTATGAAATTGATAAAATTTTGGAAGCAATCAAAAAATGTACATGATAAAAATTTAGGTTTTACCTATCCTAAACATCTTTGTACTACAGGTAGGACAGGTGCCTTTTGTTGCAGGCCTACCATTTTTCATGGTGATGGCTTTTGGATCCTTCATTTCTCTTTTAGTTCTGCATTTGACACAATATCCTGTTGTCATCTTATCAATAATTAAAGGAGGTAATATTTGCAAAACACTGTAAAAATTATTTGTCCAAAAACGTTGAGATGACTAGCAAAATTAAGATAATCCATCATATCTATTCAAATTAAAATGGCTCGAACAAAGCCATTTACTTAGATTTAGAAAAATGAAGTTAGAGTAATTCCAGAAAATTTCTGAAATCCAAGGTTAGCTTTGAAAATTTAGGTTTTACCTATTCTAAACATCTTTGTCCCACAGGTAGGACAAGTACCTTTTGATGCAGGTCTACCATTTTTTAGGGTTACAGACTTTGGATCCTTCATTTCTCTTTTAGTTCTGCATTTGACACAATATCCTGTTACCATCTTATCAATAATTAAAGAAGGTATTATTAGCAAAACACTGTAAAAATTATTTATCCAAAAACGTTGAGATGACTAGCAGTTTTTAGAATATTGAATCATTTTTTCAAAAATTAAGTGTAAAGTTTGCCTTTTACCCCAAATTCTCATTGCATAGTGGCAGTTTTCCAAAACTATTTTTGTATTCCTCTAAAAGATGGTTTTTTCGTTCTTTTGGATTATCTAAAAATTCTCTCTGATATGCAACAGTTTTTTGTTTGCAAATGTCAGCTTCAAAATTTGTATCAACATATTTAGTGAATCTTTCTTGAAGATTATCACTTTCGCCTATGTAAATTACCTCGTTTTTTTTGTCATAAAGAACATACACTCCAGGCTTGGATTTTACAAATCTCGAACTTTCAAGCCACAAGTGAAGCTTATCTTCAAGTAGATTCATTCGTAATTTCTATTCCCATCTTCTCGATATTAATGTAAAGTTAGAAGAAGGGAGTATAAAAGATTAAAGAGGGGAGAATATCATTTTTTATGATTACAATTTATAAATTCAAAAAATTTTCCTAAAGAAATTACTATAAGTGAAAAACATACTTACAATCATTTCTCAAAAATTGCTTCAAAGTATAGAAAATTACGCACAACTGACCCTGAGCCAATTTTATTTATAAAAAATAGGCTAAATGGAAAATCAAAAATCGATATAGCAGATGTAGGGTGTGGCGATGGAAGATATTCGTTAAAGCTTCTGCAATGTTTGGATGATGGATGTTTTCTTCATTGTGTTGATTCAAATGATGATATGTTAAAACATTTGGAGGAATATATTAGCGAAAACCAGATGAAGAACTTTTGTGTTAGACTCGGCGATGCCAATAGATTGCCCTGGAGACTGATTCCGTGGATTGTATTCTTACTTTTAATGCCATTCATCATTTTGATATTCAAAAGTTTTTTGAAGAAGTAACACGAACTCTCAAAGACAATGGCCTTTTTTTTATATACACTAGATTAAGAAATCAAAACTCTAGAAATATTTGGGGAAAATACTTTCCTTTGTTTATAGAGATGGAGAATCGTTTGTATGATTTTGATCAATTAAAAAAACACATTCAACAAGCAGATATGAGGATTCACCGCAAGAAAATATTTGGATATGAGAGAACATCTAGCTTAGCAAAGCTTTTAGAAAAGGCACGAGAAAATCATTACTCTACCTTTAGTCTTTACAGTAACGATACCTTGGAAGAATCAATAGAAACCTTTGAGCAAAACATTAGAAACAACTTCGATGATCTAGAAAACATCAAATGGCAAGATGAGAACATCCTCATCGAGATAGAAAAATAAAACTCGGCAAAACTAAGATTTGTAGCACTTGCATTCACAGTCAAACATGCCTGCCTTTCCCATGCATTGATCATGTTTTTCATGATAACATTTGTCGCACAAAACCATAAGAGTGAATCGACATGTATGGTTTTTATAACTTTCTTTTATTTTACAAAGCATAAATTGAATTATAATGACAAAGACAAAACCAATAATATCAATTGAAAATGTAGTTGCCTCAGCATCAATAGATGAAAAATTAGACCTCAAAGATATAACAAAAAAATTTCCGGATGTAGAATGGAATCCTGATACCTTCCCAGGAGCTGTGTTTAGACTAAAAAATCCTAAGACTGCAACTTTGTTATTCGGTACAGGAAAGATGGTTTGTACTGGTGCAAAATCTTCAGAATTTGCAAAGACTGCAATAAAGATAGTAGTCAAAAAACTAAGAAAGGAAAAAATCAAGATAAAAAATGAAGCAACAGTTACAATACAAAATATAGTTGCATCAATAGATCTGGGAGCAAGGATTCACTTGGAACAGGCTGCAAGAAGTTTACCTAGAAGCATGTATGAACCAGAACAATTCCCAGGAGTAATCCACAGAATGGTTGATCCAAAGACAGTAATTCTGATTTTTGCATCAGGAAAACTTGTTTGTACTGGAGGTAAAACTGAAAAAGATGTCTACCGTTCGGTAAACAATCTTCATAACATGCTTGAGGAAAAGAAATTAATGATTTATGAGTGAAAATTTTAAAATCTTCATTGATTAAGCATTTTCCTGACCATATTCTGACAATTTAATTTCCAGAGGTGATTTAATGCCAACAAATTATATAATAAACCAAGTTTAGTCATATTATTGGCAAAGAATCAAAAGATGGGTATGGAATACAAGGAGAATTCTAATTTAGCAGTGCCAGCAGAAATTCTGTGCATGTGTATGAAATGTAACTGCAAAAAGACAGTATCTACATCAGTGTCAATTTGTGAATCTTGTTTGAGGGGCAATCATTGAAAAAAGAAAAGAAAAATTGGATGCTAGTAGAGTTTGAACAAATTCCGCTTTACCATAATGATGAGGCCTATATAGGCAATGACAAAAAACACGAATTAACACAAAATAATTCTTGATAGGTTAAGTAGATGTCATCTAACATATCATCAAAATTATTGAGTGAATTTATCAATAAATCAATCTTGGTTAAGCTAAGAAATAATCACACTATCAAAGGAACTCTACAAATTTTTGATGACCATATGAATCTAGTATTAGAAAAAACTGAAGATATTATTTCTGAAAATGAAGTTGTCAGTCTTGGAAAAATAATTTTACGTGGGGATAACATCCTTATAATTTCTTTACCGTCCACGTAAGGAATGAAGCTAGGCTAAACGAAACAACCTAGATATGTTTCCTGAATATTAAACACCCAAGATAATCTTAAATTAAGGTATTGAAGGAGTGGATTTAATGAGCACCGAAGATAAAGTTAGATGTGTGTGTTGCGGTTCAGATGACGCATTTGAATTTTTTGATTTTAGTCTTAATGGTAAAAAAAGAGGAAGTTGTAGAACCTGCGAGGGCAGTTGGGACGTATCATAAAATATCTTTCCATTAAAATGAAAATAGAAAAAACTAAAATGATAAACTAAAGAGCCTTAAACTCTTCACTCCACTTGTGATAAGCCCTAATCATTTCTGTAGAAACGCTTGGTTTTCTTTGAGTTTTTATATGTCTAAAGTCAGTCATTGTCAAATTTTTTGGTTGAGGGGGGGCTTGTCCTTCTACTGGTTCATGGTAGCCTGAAGAGTCAAAAAGTTCATGAACAATTTTGAGCTGTGCTGACTGACAAACATCTTTGATATCGCTTGCACTATATCCTTCAAAAAGTTTGGAAAGCTCGAGTGTTTTAATTCTCATATCTTTTTTCAGGGGGGCTGTGTATAACTCAAATAGGTTTTGTCTGGCCTCAAGAGATGGAAGAGTAACATAAATTCTTTTTTGGAACCTCCTCAAGAAAGGCCAATCAAGGCTCCAAGGTTTGTTAGTTGCTCCAACTACATACAATTGAATATTTTTACCTTTATCGTTAACGCCATCCATTTCAGAAAGAAATTGGTTTTTAGTCCTAACTTCACCACCAACCTCACTGTTCCTAGAGCCTAATAGAGAATCAACTTCATCAATGAATAAAATTACTGGTTTCCCCTCTTTTTCATTGAGTTTATGAGCCATTTTGAAAAGCTTTGAGACATTTTTTTCAGCTTCGCCTAACCATTTACTCATCATAGATGCTGCGTCAACATTTACAAAATAACCATCAATTTCACTAGCAGTAGCTGCTGCAAGAATTGTTTTACCACATCCAGGGGGACCATATAGAAGCAATCCTCTTGGCCATCCAAGTGGAAATAAATCAGGTCTTTGTGTGGGATAAACAATTGATTCTCGTAAAGCACTTTTTGCATCCTCCAACCCAATTACTTCCTTCCAACTAAGGTTTGGTTTTTCTTTCATAATTAGATCTTCAAAATCATTCTGACTTTTGCTTTCCATGGATGCTTGTCTTTCCCTTGGAGATGCCTTTGGATCAACTACTGGCTCTAAATCTGTTCCACGAGTCATCTGAAGAGCTTTAATCCTTTTTTGATAAGAAGCCATTCTTTCAGTATAGATTTTGTTTAGTTTATTGTTTGGATAAAGATGCAGTAGTTTCACAAGTGAATCTATTGCCTTTTGATAATTTGCAATTGCCATGCCTCTGGCTCCCTGGGAATCACATTTGATGGCCTCCGATGCATATCTGCTAGCGCTATTCTCTAATTCTTGTGGTGCTAAACTCAAATTATCTTACCAGTTTGAACTCAAAATTTGCAAAGGTATTCTTGAGGGTAAACGTGTGTAACAGATTGTGTGAAATAATTTGTACTAGGTGAGGCTAGGCATGAAATCAGAATTTCATGAACTAGTATTGGGATGAATAAGGGAAAAATTTTCAGATACGTCGCTTTGGAGGGTTTTAATTCCAGATATTGTGCTTTGTGCTGAGACAACCAATTCGCTAATTTTATCATCTAAAAAGTCCAAAGAATTCGATGAATTGCTAATCATTTCTACAAAATCCTTAATTAAATTGTAAACCTGCTTTTTGTCTTCATATTTGGTTAAAATAAAATCTGCAATTTGTAATAATTTGTTTAAATCCTGCAATTCTTCAAATGAAAGTTTATCTATTTTCTGCTCATCTTTGTCAAAATTTAATAATTTTGTTTCTATCAAGGATGAGAATTTTTGAATCTTTTTCAAATCTTTTTTAA
>CAWTZT010000027.1:0-10498 GCA_963919845.1 Thaumarchaeota archaeon CSP1-1 | reverse complement strand
ACTTTAAAAAGTAAAATTTTTAGATTATTGAAATTCCCAAGTTTTAACTAATCCCTCTTTTCTTCATCTTTATGCAAAAGCCAATTGTATATCTCGTAATCGTAGGTGCTCTTCTTGCTGCAGGAGTTTTTCTATCATTTTATGGTGCACATCTTTCCACAAAAGATCTATCAGTTAAAGAGGATAGTGTTTTGGCGGGAGATTCGTTAAATATTTTAGCTGAGTTAGATCCCTCCAAAAGTAATTCAGGAGTATTTGTAGTTCAAATTTTAGATTTTAAAGAAGGAGATTTGACTGCAAAAATTTCTGATCCAATAGGTTATGAAATTGTGTCAAGGGCTATAGATAGAGAATCATTTGAAGAACGATTTGAAATTTTATCCAAAGGTACATACCAACTTGAAATTGAAAATTCTGGATTAGAAGATATTAAGATTGTGGGAGTAATTGGTCACATGCCTGATAATACAACTATTTCCGTTGGAGTTGCTGGATTTTATCTTCTAATTATTGGTTTAATTGGAATTGTTGGAGCAGGAATTTACACAATTAAAAATAGACATCGGGAATAAATTTAGTTAAGATAGCTATCCAATTCTGTGAGACCGTCAACCACATTTTCAAAATTACTATCATTTTCTAAGGCTTTGCCTAGTTTACCTGCATTTGCTTCATAGATTTTTTCATTATTTTTTATTTCTTCCTTAACAAATTCATGTTCTATTAGATACGACAGTTTATTTCTAATATCAGTCTCAGAAATTTGTAATTTTTCTACTAGATAGAATGAATTTTTTGCACCGTTTTCTAATTCTGCTAAAATTTCTGATGTAACAGGTTCAAACATACATTCAATAATTTTTTCTTTATCGTATTCATTATTCATTTGAATCTACCAGTGCTGATTAGAACTTATAACTTTTCTAGTTTTCGAAAGATAATCTGTTACTAATACTTTATCCATATTCTCTTGGTCAATATGATATGTTTTTCCGCTGAGTTCTTTCTCAAGTTCTTGTACATATCTCAAAAGTTCTATTTCTTCACTTACTACTATAGTATCAATTTCAATTCCATCACGTTTACATTTTTTAGCCTCAAGAAGGGTTCTTTCGTTTATCTTAGGATCCACTTTCTTGTACCTATAACAGAGGTAAACCATTCTATCTCTGTTAAAATCTAAATTTAAATTCATTTTTTTGTGTATTTGGGATAAGACCGTTTTATCTGGAGTATAGAAGTTTGAATATGGTTTTCCAGAAATAATTTCTTTTTTCTGATAATCATTATCAACAAAACAAGCACTTGGCTGACCATCTGTTATCAAAACTATTCTTTTATTTTGTGACGAAGTTTTTTGTAGAATTTTTCTTGCAAGTCTAAAAGCTGCTTGATAATTAGTATAATGTAAAAAATTTTCATTGGCATCGTAGGTTTTTAGAAAAGGAATGTCAAATGGATCTACTAAAGAAGCTAATGATGCAAAACCAACTATTGAGATAGAATCGTTTGGAAAAAATTTTTTATTGAGTAAATATAAACTCCATAAGGCTTGTTTAGCAGCTTCAATTCTACTTCTACTTTTTTTGTTTATAGAATATTTCATTGTTGAGCTTAAATCTATACAATAGACAACTGCAACTCTTACTTCATCTAAGGTTTCAAATTCTTCAAGATCTTCAGGTTCTAAATTTAAGGGGAAATTAATTTTTTGATTTGATTTATAGGTTCTTTGAACAGAATTAAGTATTGTATGTGGAACGCTCAAAAATTTAATGTCATTACCTGGTTCAAATCTTTTGGTTGAATCAATGATTACATTTCCTGTTCCTGAAAAATTAGTTTCATGCATACCAAATTCAGAAGAACTCAAGTCTTTCATTACATCTTGAAGTATTTTTCCGCCAATGGCGAAAAATCCCTTATGGGTTAACCATTTTTTTTCGTCACGTAGATATCCTTTTTCTTGTAAGAATTTTGTAATAGGTTGTCCTCCTTCATTTTTTAGATTTTCTATAAATTCAGATTTAATTTTTGATTTTTCATCTTGTTCCTGAATTAGAGAATTTTGTAGAATTGATTCAAGCTCCATTAATGTAAGTGTTTTTTCTTTCATTGCTTGTTTAGACAGTGTTTCTAAAATTTGTTGTAATTTTTTACTTATCTGAGTATCTTCGGTTTTTTTGTTGCCTTTTTCATTTTTATTGAGAAAATAAACAAAATTGCTTGTATTATGCTGTGACATATCCTGTCTCTTTTTTGTCCAAAATTTTTGGGTTAACCCAACATAATCCTTCTAAAATTATTTCTGTCAAGGCTGATTTTAGTTCATTCTCATTATTTTCGTTTAAAATTAATGTATCAGAATTTATTTCATAATGTTCAGTTTTTGAAATAAAGTTTTTTTGTTCAGACCTTAATTGTTCTAATTTGGAATCAATCAAATTTTTAAGATTTTTGAATTTCTCAAGTTGGTTATTGTAAGAAGTTTGGCCGTTACTCCATATCATTTGTTGTGAGACCTCAAATGTTTTCCCTTCAAATTCCTGTTTAATTGATTCTAGTAAAGTAGGATCTACATTACTCAAATATTCTAAGCAAGTTTCTTTAATTGATTCAGTAAGAATTTCTTCAAACACTTTCTCCCGATTTTTGATAGTGTCATCCATTTCAACAAGTTCGAACTTTGCAGTTTGTTTGAGACAATTCATGTCTGAGATTCGAGGTACAGGCAACAAATTGTGAGATATACCCCTTGTTCTTGTTGCTTCTCCAACAAGTAGTTCCAAGCCATGAATTCCTAACCTCACACTAACTCCTCTTTCTTGGTTAATTTCATGACTTTTCCTAGAATTTTGTACAAATCTAGAAAGTGTTTTCAAAACTGTAGCTAAAATCAATGATTTTGAAATGTTTGCCTCTTGAAAAATAATCATCATCTCATCATCAAAAGAATTTGGATAATGTGTGTGAACATGGCTTTTCAGTCTATCATAAAGAGGTTCAATTACTTTGCCAGAATGTGTATAATCAACTGGATTTGCAGTTGCAAAAAATATAGTTTTGGGTTCAAAGATTACGGGATATGAACCTGTAGTAAATCGTCCTTCTTGAAGTACTGAAAGTAGAGCTACTTGTTTTCTTGGATCAAGAACTGGCAATTCATCTAAACAAAAAATTCCATGCTTAGCCTGCATAAGCTGACCTGGAGAATAAGAATCAATTTTATACATTTCAATTCCTTTTTTTGCAACCTTTATCGCATCAATGTAACCGACTAAATCTTTCACAGAAATATCAGGGGTTGCAAGAACATACTTGAATCTATTTTTTCCATCTTTCCATTCAATCGGTGTTTCTAGTTTATGGTTTCGAATTTTTTCAATACTTTCTGGACTAACATAAAATTTGGGACTAAATTGATATTCTTCATTATCTTCTAAAACAGAAATGAGTTCGTTTGGAGGTAAATCCATTGGGCAGTCATTTGTAATACTATTCTTTATTACTGGAATTGGTGATAAAAGATTCTCAGCAATTGTTTCTACAATCATAGTCTTGGCTTGACCCATTTGCCCAATTAAAAGCACATCATGCTCTGAAAGAATTGCTCTATCCAATGATGGAATAACATCATCATCAAATCCTATTATTTTGGGATATTTTGGTTTGCCAGATTTTATTAAGGAAATTAAATTAAGTTTTAGTTGTTCTTTTACTCCTACTAATTTGTAGTTGATTGTTAACAAGTCACCAAGAGTCTTAATTTCTTTATAATCTTCTGGAAGTCCAGCCTTTATCTCGGTGTACTTTGGTGTAGCCTCATAACTTTGATTTACAAGGGTCTGTAAATCTTGGGACATCTCGTTAATTTAATCTACTTTGCATTTATACCATTAGTAAGAAAACCTGTACAAACTGCTGGATTTTATTATAAAATTTCTAGCATAGTTTTTATCGGGGTTACAGGGATTTTTGCATACTTGAGCGAAAAAGAATACCAACATATTGTAAGAATAGTGGGAAACGATATTCTCGGAGATAAAAAAACCATAGTAGGTCTCACTCAGATAAGAGGTATTGGGTATATCTTTTCAAATGCAATTTTAGATTCACTTAAAATCGATTCTAATAGCTATATTGGCAATCTTTCAGATTCACAAATACAATCCATTGAAAAAATAATAAAAAACCCCTCATCATCAAATTTTCCTAATTGGTTTCTAAATAGGAGAAAGGATTTGGAAACTGGAGAGAATCTACATTTGATAACTTCTGATATCGAACTTACAGTAAGAAATGATATTGAAAGAGAAAAAGCGGTTAGTAGTTGGAGAGGAATCCGTCATATGTTTGGCTTAAAGGTTAGAGGACAACGAACTCGCACAAGCGGTAGAAAAGGAGGTGCAGTTGGAGTGAAAAAAGGAGGAAAAATTTTACCAGCTGGTGCAGCAGGTGCACCTGGAGCTCCCGGAGCTGAGGCAGTAGCTGAAGGTGCTGAAGCACCAGCAGAAGGAAAAGAAGCAACACCAGCGGCAGGTAAAGAAGCAACACCAGCAGCAGGTAAAGCCGGTGGAGCAAAACCAGCAGCAGGTAAAGCCGGTGGAGCAAAACCAGCAGCACCAACTACTGAAAAAGCTGGTGGAGCAAAACAAGCAAAGGGAGAATCAAAAAAATAAGTGATAAAACATGGGAGACCCAAAATATCCCCGAAGAGATTGGAAAAAACCAAAACGTCCTCTCAATTATGATCTTAAAATGGAAGAATTGAAAACTCTTGGAACATTCGGACTTAAAACTAAACGTGAATTATGGAAAGCACATACAAAACTTTCAAGATTGAGACACCAAGCACGTTCTTTACTAGCATTAAGAGAAGAAGTTAGAAAAAAGAAAGAACCTCTATTGATGAACTCGTTAGCTAGAATAGGATTGGTAGAGGAAAATTCCACTCTTGATGATGTGCTAAACCTTCAGGTAACTGATTTATTATCACGAAGGTTACAAACTGTTGTTCATAAAAAATTAGGTTTTAAAACACCATACCAAGCTAGACAAGCAGTAACTCATGGACATGTAATGATTGGAGATAGAAGAGTGAGTGTTCCTTCTTATACAGTTCAGATAAAAGAAGAGAAAGAAATTCACCTATCTTCTGATTCTTCTTTAAGTAAACTTTTAGAAAAAACTCAAAAACAAGATATTGAGAATGCACCTACTGAAGAACCAATTGTTGAGAATGCAGTAGAACAACCCAAAGTTGAGAATGCAGTAGAACAACCCAAAGTTGAGAATGCTTCACAAAATCCTGAGGTTGAAAAGTCTGCTACAAAACCATCAGAAGATTAAGCTTATCTGTAAATAGCCCATTTGTAAATTATAAGAGACATGTGTTCAATAATTGGTTATTACGGCGATGATTTAGCTGCACCCATTCTTGTAAAGAGTCTAAAACGTATGGAATACAGGGGCTACGATAGTGTTGGTGTAGCTACAAAATTTGATAATAAAATTGAGATTAAAAAAGGCGTTGGAAAAGTTGCAGAAGTCAATAAAGCCGTTCAACTAGAAAAATTACCAGGTAAAATAGGAATAGGTCATACTAGATGGGCAACCCATGGTAAAGTTACAGAAGCAAATGCTCATCCACATTCTAGCAAATCTGGAAAAATCGCGTTGGTACATAATGGAGTAATTGAAAACTTTAATGAATTAAAAGAAAATTTACAAAAAAAAGGTTATTCTTTCAAAAGTGAAACTGATAGTGAAGTTATAGTCAATTTATTACAACAAAATTACGAAGAGACGTCTGATGTAAAAAAATCAATATTAAAAACAGTTTCCCAGTTAAAAGGCCATTATGCATTTGTAGCTATATTTGAAAATGGAGAATTAGTTGCTGCAAGATTTCATGAGCCTTTGATAATAGGAGTTGGGAAGGATGGTTATTTTTTGTCAAGCGATGTACTCGGATTTATTGAACAAACAGATATTGCAATATACATTGACAATGGAAATTGTGTTTCATTAGATTCAACTGGAATTAAAATTTTTGATTTTAAAGGTGAACCAGTAAAGCATGACTTTACTAAAGTTTCAAAAGAGTTTGCAGATGTCAACAAAGGAGACTTTGCACATTTTACTCTTAAAGAAATTTCGGAACAACCCAATACTATTCTAGAAGCTGGAAAAAAATCTAAAGAAACCATTGAACAAGTAGCTGATTTTATTCGACATGCAAAATCTTTGTACATTACTGGAAGTGGAACAAGTTACAATGCAGCGCTTGTAGCAAAGTATCTCTTCTCAAAATATGCAAATATTAAATCAGAAACTATTCTATCAAGTGAACTTCCCACATTACCTAATTCAATTGATCCAAATTCTATTCTAATAGCTATTTCTCAAAGTGGAGAAAGTGCAGATGTTCTTGAAGCTGTAAATATCGCAAAAAAATCTAACGCAAAAATTCTCTCAATGGTGAATATGATGACCTCATCACTAGTAAGAGAATCATCCTTAGTTATGGGAATGAATTGTGGGCCAGAGAAAGGTGTTGCAGCAACTAAAAGTTTTACATCTCAACTTGCTATAATATATCAAATTACTGATAAATTATGTAATGGATGCATCGGTATTGATTTCAAAAAGGTTTCTGATTGCATATCAAAAATTTTGTCTGACCATTCTAAAATTCAAAGTATTGCTAAAAAATTAAAAGATGTTTCTGACATTTACATTTTGGGAAGAGGAATTCATTATCCCATAGCCTTTGAAGCTGCCCTGAAATTAAAGGAGCTTACCTATATTCATGCAGAGGGAATACCTGCAGGAGAGCTAAAACATGGTCCATTAGCTCTAATGGATTCTAATGTTTATGTAGTAATAATTAATCCCAATGATTCAACATACAATGATACTATCACTAGTGCAAATGAGATTAAGGCTAGAGGTGCAAAAATAATTGGAATTTCAGACAAGAATAGTGATGTTTACGACCATTGGATTGAAATTCCTAGTATTAACGAAGCATTATTTCCTATAATAGAAATAATTCCTGTGCAACTTTTAGCGTATTATTCAGCTATTGAAAAAGACACAGATCCTGATTATCCAAGGAACCTTGCAAAGTCGGTTACTGTGAAGTAATGACTCGTTGATATTCTTTTTCGGTTAAATCAAGTAGTTCATCTGCATTTCTTCCAGTTTTCAACATCGCAGCAATCATACATCCACCAGCACCAGCTCCTTCTTTCACATATCCTTTGGAAAATGATTTTAAACCTTCGATTTTTGAATTTTCTAATTTTGGTTTTGCAACCAAGATTGGAATGTCAGATATTTTTTTCATTACCTCTAGAAAATTAGCAGTTTTATCATCAACTATGTAAGATGTAGTACCAATGGCAGTATTGTTTTCATTAAAACCTGTAGTATGTCCAAAAGCAAGAACTGCAGCCATTTGGGTTCCACCAGCTAAAATGACTTTAGTAATTTGAGAAGCAGAACTTACCATACCAGCAACAATAGGAATCATTGGATCACCCAAGTTTGCAATAACATCATAGGGATCTTTTGAGAAAGACCTCTTTAGTGCACTTTGAACAATTTGATTTTTGAGTTCAATGGGATTTGTGGGAATGCTAGAACTAACCTTGGCATCAATATCAAAACCTTTCATTACTGCTAAAGCAGTAGTAGTTCCTCCTGGAATGCTTTCTCCAATAACTAAACAATCTGTAACTGAAGCTAGCGTTCTGCCAAGTATTCTACCATATTCTACAGCTCGTAAAACAAAATAACGATCCATACCAGGCTCTTTTGAAATATTTTTTCCTGCATGTAGACCTGTTTCAAAATATGGAATATCTGGCAGAATTTTACTACCAGCATTTATGACAACATGAGGGATGCTTGCAGTTTCTAGATAAACTTTAGTTAGAAGAGCAGGAGTCGGTTTTCCATCTGGAGTCATAGGAATAGAATCAATACATTTACAATTTCCATAATGAAGAAATTCTGCATCTGCAGCAGGTGTAAATTTTATAAAATCTAGATTAGCTCCAGCAATTGTAATTCCTGGGATTTCACAAACTTCAGTATAAGAAATTACAAATGAAAAAAGAAATTTCTTTTTTTCTATTGATTGCACAAATTTTTTGCCTTTATCAATATTTCCAAGAATTTGAATATCATTCACAAATTTTTCACTGTCCCATTAATTGGACAAATTCTTCTTCAGTCCTTTTTTGCATCACAAAATTAGTTTTTTTTTCATTACCTATTGTTGAAGTTGATGTTGAACCATAGTTATGACCAGAATATATTATCAAATCATCATCGAGCTTTGAAAGAATATCAGTTAAAGAGTGATAAAGCTCTTTTGCGCTACCACCTGGTAAATCTACTCGCCCACAGTTCCCAACAAAAAGAGTGTCACCAGAAAAAATTTTCCCATCCCCAACCAAACAAATACTATCTTTAGAATGACCTGGAGTATGAATAACTGTAAGCTCTGAATTTCCAAATTTTATTTTTTGTCCATCAGATATAGGAATATCATGATCAAGTGTAGATGCTTCATGTTGGATTATTTTTGCTCCAGTACTTTTTGACATAGAATGGTTACCTAAGGTATGATCAAAATGATGGTGGGTATTTACAATGTATTTTATCTTTAAATCATTTCTAGTAATAATTTGTTGAATTTCATCAAGATTCCATGATGGATCCAAAACTATTGCTTCACTTGTTTCTTCATCTTCTATGACATATGTGAAATTCTGCATGTTACCTACCTCTACTTGATGAACTTTCATAGTACTCCATCCTCTGCTTCAGGAGGTATTCCAATTTTTTCTACGAAAATTTTTCCACAAAGATCTTTTCTTATTGGCATTCCAATCTTCATTTTGTGAAAAGTAATTGTGAAATCTGCTTTAACAAAAATGTTGCTAGTGTTTCCGGTATCAGGATCAAGTCCGGAGGGTACATCTACTGCTAATTTGAATGCCTTTGAGTCGTTGATGTATTTAATTGCTGAAGCATATGGTTCACGGATAGTTCCTGAAATTCCTGTTCCCAAAATTCCATCAATAATTACATCGTCTTCTCTAGACTCAAAACTAGGTAGATTAGCTTTAATTTCTTTAGAACCATTAATGAAATTAATTGATTTAGAGTGCGATAATAATTCCCAATTCCATTTACTCTCTTCAGTTTTAATTTTTTCAGAATCTCCAAGCAATACAACTGTAACCTTAGAGCCATGTCCGGCTAAGTGACGTGCGATTACTAAGGCGTCGCCACCATTATTTCCAAGCCCTGCAAAAATGAGGATTTTTTTTGAAGATAGATTTTCAAATTTTTCTTTTAACCTTCGAACTGCTGAAGCACCAGCATTTTCCATCATAAATTTTTTCAAAAAACCCATCTGGTGACCGTTTTCCTCGATTTGCATCATTTGCTTTACAGTAATCTCCACAGTTAATTCAAAAATTATACATAAAATAAGGGCTTTGGTAATATGTTTTGGGTATAAAATAAACAAAAAAACTTTTTTGATATATCAAAATTTAGCTTTAAAATGAGATATTTACATCTATGAATAATTCAAAATCTTGAAATGAATAAATAACGCAATAAATTGTGATCAATTCTTGGGCATGGGGAAAAAAACACAATTTGCAATTATTCCAATAATTCTTTTAATTGGAATTATTCCATTTGTATCACAAGTTTTTGCACAAGATTCTAGCGAGGAATTTAATATTGAATCTATTTTAACGCCAACAACTGATGCATTAACAGAGTTTTGGACAGCATTAATTCATTGGGCTGGAAAGATTATCACAGTAGCAATATTACTAATTGTAGGTGTAATTGCAGGAAAGATTACTGGTGGCATTGTAGAGCGTGCATCTAAAAAGATACTAGAAAAAACAACTTCTGGTCATGAAGAAGAAACTTCTTTTCCAGGTTCTAAACCAAAAGAGTCTGCAAAATTAATTGGGGCTACAGTGCGTTGGTTTGTTTATCTGTTCTTCATTTTAGCTGCAGTAAATGCATTAGAATTTACAGCATTAACTGAAGGCTTGACTAGTCTATGGCTATGGATTCCAAACCTAATTGCCTTTGTCATAATACTCGTCATTGGTTTTGTAATTGCAAACTTTGTTGGAAAATGGCTTGATCAAGAATTAGAGAAACAGAAATATGGAAATTCAAAAATTTTAGTTACAGTTTCAAAGGTAATCGTCTATCTTATCTTCTTCTCAATTGCAATTACTCAGCTTGGAGTTGGCACGGATATCATTCCAATTCTAGTTGCAGCATTTTCATGGTCAATAGCAGTTGGAATTGGTGCAGCATTAGCAGTAGGACTAGGATTTGCATTAAAGGACATTTTACCTGGTGCAATAATTAGTTGTTCTAGAAAACGCTCTGTTCTAAAGAAAGGACAGAAGATAAAACTAGGAGATGTTACTGGAAAAATTGT
>CAWTZT010000026.1:0-22173 GCA_963919845.1 Thaumarchaeota archaeon CSP1-1 | reverse complement strand
TGGTGGTGGAGGTGGTGGTGCTTTTGCCGTCTCTGCTGGTTTTGGTGGTGGAGGTGGTGGTGCTTTTGCCGTCTCTGCTGGTTTTGGTGCTACTTGAGATGATAATTTTGCAAGTTTGCTTTCTAGTTGTTTAATTTTTGCTTCAAGAGATTTTTTAGTTTTAGTTTGTTTTTTCTTTGTTACCATATTATTGTCTCCTAAATCGGGGTTTATTTACATTATGCTTATTTTCAGATCGAATATTACATAATATTCACTTAATCAAATCATATTCGACCAAGTTTTATAAATACTAAAAATCTATTTGTGTTATGGATGATTTTGAAAAAGATTTTCCCGATTTTGATTGGAAAAATATTCCAGCATACAAACACCCTAAAGGAAGAAATTGTCCATGTCCAAAGCATGAATACGTTAGAGAACAAATTAAGTTTGCAAAACAAGTTAATAAAAGTGGAAAAGATGCTGCAAGAGTTACTCTAAAGTTCTGCCCTGAACACTACAAGGTATACATGGAAGAAGTAATTCCTTCAATGCCTTTAAAATACAAATTACTAACAAAAATTGCGCTGAAACTTGGTGCAATTCAAGTAGAACAGTTAAAATATATGCAATCTGATTTGTGCTTTTATTGTAAATTTGGTTCTGGTGGTCACGATAAAAAAAGTGAACTCCCGCCAATTGGATAAAAATTTTATTTGTAACTAAACTGGTCCTATCAATACTTTAGGTTTGTTTGGAGTATCATGATGGCAGTTCTTATTACATAAAGGACATTTTTTTCTATCCAAAAAAATACATTGACAAATATGAGAGTTCAAATAACTTTCTGCAGCCTTTGTGTATTTTCCTGTTCCATTACAAAATGGACACTCGCTTCCAAGCAGTTTGATGGTACCATTACCCTTACAGACTACACACTTGTCTTCCGCCAATACAAAAAATACATATACATTGAATTAAAATCCCTTTGTTAAAATTTTTTCCAAATAGTGCATGTTTGAACAAATCTAGTTAAGCTTATACCTACTTCAAAATTCAGTAGAGGCGTGCCCATAGAAGACATTCATCAATTCATTGAAGAATTAGAAAAGGCCGGAGAGATAAAACGAGTAAAAACAGAAGTTGATGCAAATCTCGAGATTGCAGAAATTCTCCGCAGAACAATGTACAGTAATGGACCTGCAATCCTTTTTGAGAATGTAAAAAATTCTGAGATTCCAGTTTTAGGAAATGCATTTGGTTCAATGAAAAGACTTGAGATAGGTCTTGAGACATCAAACTTTACAGAAATTGGACAACGAATAGTTGACATGACAAAGTTAGACATTCCATCTGGTTTTTTCAATAAAATAAGAAAGCTACCTGAGTTATCTAAAATGGGTGACGCATTCCCAAAGCTAGAAAAAAGTGGCCCAGTAACTGAAATCATCAATGACTCCCCGTCATTTGATAAACTTCCAATTCTCAAAACTTGGCCAAAAGATGCTGGAAAATTTATCACATTTGGTTTGGTTGCAACAAAACATCCAGAAACAGGAATTAGAAATCTTGGTGTTTACAGAATGCAAATATTGGATAGTACACATGCACTAATGCATTGGCAAAAACACAAACGTGGTGCACTTCATCATGAAATTTCAAAACAAAAAGGAGAAAAAACAGAGGCAGCAATAGTTATAGGTGCAGAACCTGCGACGGTATTTTCAGCAGTTGCTCCTGTGCCAGAAGGCCTTGACAAGTATTTGTTTGCAGGAATTACAAGAAAACAAGGAATCAAAACTGTAAAATGCAAAACAATTGACTTGGAGGTTCCAGCAAATGCAGATATTGTATTGGAAGGATATGTTGATCCTTTAGACATTCGCGATGAAGGACCATTTGGTGATCACACAGGTTACTATACACCAAAAGAACCATTTCCAACTTTTACACTGACAGGAATCATGCAAAGAAAAAAGCCAATCTATCTAACAACGGTTGTCGGTAAACCAATTTTAGAAGATTCATACATTGGAAAAGTGGTTGAACAGTCATTTTTACCATTGATTAGAATGTTCCATCCAGAAGTTGTTGATTTTTCAATGCCAGCTTCTGGATGGTTTCAGGGTTTAGCAATAATCTCAATTAAAAAACAATACCCAGGCCAAGCCAAAAAAGTAATGATGGGATTGTGGGGCATGGGTCAGTTAGCACTTACAAAAATTTTCATAGTAGTGGATTCAGATGTAAATGTTCACGACATGAATGATGTAATTTGGGCACTTACCACTAGAACAGACCCATCTCGGGACACAGTAATTATTGATAATGCCCCAACTGATACACTTGATCCTGCTTCACCTCTTGTTAACTTGGGTTCAAAGCTGGGAATAGATGCCACACAAAAAACAAAAGAGGAAGGTTTTACGCGAGAAATTCAAGAGCTGGTAAAGCCTGATGATGTCACAAAACAGCTAGTTGGCTCTAAATGGTCTGATTACGGTCTTTAGTGAAAACAGACTGTGTTGTAAAAGTTATCTCGTTCTTCTACCTTGTATCCAATTTGATGAATAGAATCAATAATTTTTTTATCAGTTAATTCCGTGGAACGTGCTCCAGTACAAGAGACTACCTCTTCTCCTATTAGGGTTCCACCAAAGTCATCTGCACCATATCTAAGTGCAAGTTGAGCCATACCAATTCCGTTTGTAAGCCATGAAGATTGTAAGTGAGGAATCAATCCATCAAACATTAGTCTAGAAATTGCAATCATCTTTAATAGCTGCAAACCTCCGGCACTAGAAGTAGCTACGTTTTGTTTTTGCATTAGAGTGTTATTTGGCTCAAAGCTCCATGCAATAAATGCCATAAATCCTTGAGTTTTTTCCTGGAGTTTTATTATTTTTTCAAAATGCTCTGCAATATCTCGTATTGATTCGACATGACCGTACATCATAGTAGCAGAAGCTGGCAGTCCAAGCGAATGTGCCTCTTCCATTATTCGTAACCATTCATCACTTGAAATTTTCTTTGGGCTAATAATGTCTTTTACAGAATCTACAAGAATTTCAGCTCCTGCTCCTGGAATTGATTGTAAACCAGAATCTTTTAGGCGAGATAAAATTTCTTTAGTTGATGATTTTTCTACACGGGAAATCATATCAATTTCAGAGGTAGACAAACCATGAATCCCAACTTGTGGGAACTTTTCCCTCATCATCTTAAAGACGTTTTCATAATATTCTATTCCAAGCTCAGGATTATGTCCACCTTGGAAAAGAACCTGTCTTATCTTAAACAAGTCACATGCAGTTTTCACCCTTGCTTCAATTTTTTCAATGGATAGAGTATATGCTTCGTTATCATCTGGAGGACGATAAAAAGCACAAAACTTGCAATCTGTAATGCAAACATTGGTGTAGTTAAGAATAATGTTATTTACAAAGGAGGCTTTTTTGCCAAATTTTTTTTGTGATAAATGGCCTGCCACAATTCCCATTAGATGAACGTCATTTGATTCAAGTAATCTAACACAATCGTTTAAACTGGGTCTGTTTCCTTCAAGAGAATTTTCAAGGATGTCACTTATTTGACTAGAGTAAATCTGCTCTGTAATCTGGCTCAATTGATTTGGGTGATTTCTAAATGGTATTTAATCCTTGAGAGGAAAATAACTAAATGAATTAAGTTTATTTGAATTAATCACAGATTGTGCCTCAAAAGAATTCACGTTATTTTTAAGTATGGTACAAAAGGAGATCCATTATGGTTTCTGGTCATCAAATTAGATTAAACCGCATTCTTAGAGATGGAAAAATGTTATGCATTCCTATGGATCATGGAATATCAAATGGGCCAATTGAGGGTCTTGAAGATCCTCATTCAATTATTTACCGTTGTGAAAATGAAGGCTTGACTAGTGTAATAATTAACAAAGGAATTCTCAAAACTTTGCCTAAGCCAACCAAGGTTGGTATCTTAGTGCATTTTTCTGGAAGTACATCATTGTCTACATCACCAAATCGTAAAATGTTAATTGGCAATGTAGAAGAAGCAATTCGTCTTGGTGCAGATGGAGTTTCACTTCATATCAATATTGGCGGAAAAGAAGAGCCTGAAATGTTAGAACAGTTAGGGACTATTTCTGATCAATGTCACAAGTGGAACATGCCATTACTTGCAATGATGTATCCTAGAGGAGAAAAGATCACAAATCCTCATGATCCTAATATTGTTGCTCATGTTGCAAGAATAGGTGCAGATTGTGGAGCAGACATTGTTAAGACAGTCTACACTGGAGATGTTGATTCATTTTCCAAAGTCATTAAAGGTACACCAGTACCAGTCGTAATTGCAGGAGGTCCAAAATCAAAAACAGACCTGGATGTTTTGAAGATGACTGAAGATGCAATGAAGGCAGGAGCAAAAGGAGTAACGTTTGGCAGAAACATCTTTGCCCATAAATCTCCAGATAAGATGGTACAAGCATTAGCTGGAATTATATTTAGAAATGAAACTGCAGAGGAAGCTGCAAAGAAAATTGGCTAAAAATAGAGAAATAATCATTTCGCCAAAGGTTTCGAAGAATCAGATGAGCAAATTTCTTACTCAACTAGAAAATGAAGGAATCAAAACAGTGTATCTAGATCCAAAGAGTCTAGGTAAAACAAAGACAAAACTTTCTACGATTTATCCATCTGCAGCAGCAAAATATGTAATTCTTAAAAAAGATTCTTCATCTAGGCCTAAAGGAAAAAAGGTTGGAAGAAAAATTAAGGTATTATCTAACAAAGATATTGACGACATCTTATCGTCTGCAAAGAAAGGCCTTGATTTTGTAATTGTAGAGGTAAAGGATTGGAAAATAATTCCACTTGAGAATATCATTGCAAAATTACACAAAATTCACACAAAGATCTTTGCTTTGGCAAGAAATCCAGAAGAAGTGCGGAAGATGTTTTCCATTCTTGAAGTAGGAGTGGACGGAGTAATATTCAACACTTCATCAATTAATGAGGTAAGAGAAGCACTAGTTAACCTAGGTACAAGGAGTTTTGAACTCAAGACTGCAAAGATTGTTGAGATAAAATCAGTTGGTGATGGCGAAAGAGTTTGTGTAGATACTGCATCAATGCTACACAAAGGTGAAGGAATGTTAATTGGAAACCGATCCAATTTTTTATTTCTTGTACATAATGAATCGGTAGGTTCCTCTTTTACTTCACCAAGACCATTTAGAGTAAATGCAGGTGCAGTTCACTGTTACACCTTATCTCCAGATGGCACAACGAGCTATCTTTCTGAAATAGAAACTGGTTCAGAGGTTTTAGTGGTTGATTCAAAAGGCAAAGCAAGACGCGCAACTGTTGGTCGTTCCAAAATTGAAAGAAGACCAATGATAATGATCAAAGCAAAAATAGGTGATGAGGTGGGCGGAATTATTGCTCAAGATGCAGAAACCATTAGATTTGTAAAATCAAATGGACATTTAGTTTCTGTAACACATCTAAAGAAAGGAGATTCGGTTTTAGTTTATTCAAAACCTGCAACAGGCAGACACTTTGGAATGGAAGTGTCTGATGAATATATTCTAGAAAAATAAAAATGCACTACAAAACTTGTGTCTCAATAGCTGAAAAAACACCAAAAAAACTCAATTCTGTCCTCACAAAAGCTCTTAAAAAATCAGAATATGCAGAAATACGATTTGATTTTTTAAAACCTGTACAAGTTCCTGAAGCACTTGAATTGATTAAAAGACAACTTAAACGATGTGTTTGTACCCTTCGTCCTATTTCAGAAGGGGGTAAGTTTAGAGGAAAAGAAAAAGAACGTATCTCAATTCTTAAATTAATTGCAGAGTATAATCCATATCTTTTTGATATAGAATACAACACATTAAGAAAAAACAAAACACTCGTAAACTATATCAAAAAAACAAAAACAAGTATTCTTGTATCTTGGCATGATTTCAAAAAAACTCCTAGCTCAGATACTTTAAAAAAGATACTAAAAGAAATGAAAAAGTTTTCAAAAAATATCAAAATTGTTACAAGTGCGAAAACAGGTAACGATTCTTCCCGTATTTTATCACTCTACAACAATTCTTACAATGTCAATCTTATTGCATTTGCAATGGGGGATTTTGGAAAAATGTCTCGAGTACTTTGCCTATATTTTGGAAGCCCATTTACTTATGTTTCACTGGGTAAGCCAGTTGCTCCAGGTCAATTTAGTTTAGATCAAATAAAATCAATTGTAAAAATACGTGGCTAAACTGATCGTAAGCTTATATCAATCATTAATTTGAAAAAACTAGATGACAAAAACTTTCGCAGTAATCGGAGATCCCATTGACCGTTCATTGTCGCCAAATATTCATAATGCTGCATTCAAAGCGTTAGACCTTGATGCCACATACATTGGATATAAAATTCCAAAAGGAGAGCTTGTAGCTGGGATTGAGTCATTAAAAACCATAAAAATTGCGGGATTTAACGTAACCATTCCTCACAAAGTAGAAATGATCAAATATCTAGACACTCTAGATGAAGACTGTAAAATTATTGGAGCCACAAACACCGTTACTAACCATAATGGAAAATTAAATGGTTACAATACTGATATGAATGGATTTTTTGACCCTATCAAGAAAAGAAATCTCCCAATAGGCGATTCTAAGGTATTATTACTTGGAACAGGTGGAGCTGCCAGGGCAATTGTAGCAGGATTTGCAAAAGAAAAAGCTAGTAGCATCACAATAGCAAATAGAACAAAACAAAATGCTGATACTTTGGTTAAGTTTGCGCAAAAAATTGGAATTGATTCAAATGCTATTTCTTTAGAAGAAGTTGGAGATACTGCCTCACAATACAACTATATCGTTAATGCAACTTCAGTTGGTTTAAAAAACGAACCTAGTCTTATATCGACAAAAACAATCAATGAAAAATCAATAGTATATGATATAGTATACATGCCAATGAATACTGATCTAATAAAAAAATCCAAAAAAAATGGTGCAACAGTGATTTATGGATACGAAATGCTGCTTGGGCAAGCAACTCGTTCTTTTAAGATATGGCATGGTGTAGAAGCACCTTACGACGTGATGAAAAGAGCATTGTTAGGTGGAGTCTAAATGGCAGCAGCAAAGGCTACTTTACATGGTGCAATATCCATTGTAAGTGCAATTGCAATGGGGAAAGGTGCAACATTAGGAATTTCTTTAAAAACTGAAGCTACCATTAAGACTTCACAAGGTAAAGGTGTAATTCTTGAATCAGATAATAAAACAATTAGTTCTCGTCTAGTCAATAAAGTTGTTCAAAAAGTAGTTCCAAAAAAAGTTCTTGATAAAAACAAATTAAAGATTTCAATTCGATCTGAAATTCCTACGGGTTATGGTTTGAAGAGCTCTAGTGCTATTTCGTCTGCAGTTTCTTTAGCTTGTGCAAAACTTTTCCGACCAAAATGGAGTGATTATGAAATCTTAATTGCTGGGGTAAATGCATCAATTGAAACTAAAGTAAGTATCACTGGAGCTTATGATGACGCATGTGGATGCTATTATGGAGGTTTTGTTGTAACAGATAATTACAAAAGAAAAATTATAAAATCTGAGAAAGGACCACAAAATTTAACTTCAGTAATTTTTATTCCAAAATCTAGAAAGCGTGGAAAAGTAAAGAATCTAAAAAAGCTTAGTATAGTTTTTGATCAGGCTTGGAGAATGGCTAGAAATTCAGATTATTGGAATGCTATGATTCTAAATGGCCTTGCAACTTCTTCAATTCTCAATTCAGAACCCAAAATCATTACTGATTTAATTGAAAGAGGAGCACTTGGAGCTACAATTTCAGGGAATGGTCCTGCAATAGCTGCAGTTGTAAAAAAAGAAGATATACAAAATATGAAGAAGATTTTTTCATCACTACAAGGAAAAACGATAATTTCTGAAATTAATAACAAAAAGGCTGAAGTTCATGAGTTGTAAGATAGAAAAAACTAGTATCTATGGAAAAATTATTTGCCCACCCAACAAAAGTTATACCCATAGAGCTCTTTTGTTAGCTTCACTAGTTGATGGCAAAAGTATTATCAAAAATATACTTTATTCAAGTGATACTCGTGCAACCATTAAGGTATGCAAGAGTTTAGGAGCCCAGATTCAAGAGGCTGGAAAAAATATTACTGTTAAAGGAATTAAAGAATTCAAAGAACAAAATGCAGTAATTGATGCAGAAAATTCAGGAACTACAATTAGAATTGGAGCAGCGATTGCTTCTCTTTCAGAAGGAAAAACTGTTCTTTCTGGAGATGAAAGTTTGAGGCAAAGACCTATGCAACCATTATTGGATGCACTAGAATCAATTGGAGCAAAATGTTCCTCAAAAGATGGTAAACCACCCATTACGGTAAAAGGAAAGGTCAGTGGTGGAGAAGTTTCAATTCCTGGAAATATCTCAAGCCAATTTGTTTCTGCACTTATGATCATTGCACCAAGAACTGAAAAAGGAATTGTTTTGAATATTGAAGGGGATTTAGTTTCAAAACCATATGTTGATGCAACTATTACTTCCATGAAAAAATTTAATGCAAATGTAGAAACAACAATTCCTTACAAAAAATACAATGTCTTACCACAAAAATACAAACCAACTACCTTAACAATTCCATCAGATTTTTCAAGCCTTGCTCTATTGCTTTCAGCTGCAGTTTTACTTGGAGACAACTTAACTATTGAAATGACAATGGGAGATCTCCCTCAAGGAGATGAAAAAATTATTGATGTTTTAGAAATTTTAGGGGTAGTTGTAACTCTTAGTAAAAATACGATTACAGTAAAGTCTCCTGAACGACTCGAGGGAGGAAAATTTGATTTAAATGATACACCAGATCTTCTCCCACCTTTAGCAATTCTTGCTCTAAAAACATCAAAACCAATTGAAATCTACAACGTAAAACATGCTAGATACAAAGAAACTGATAGGATTGCCATACTAGCAAGAGAGCTTTCAAAATTGGGACTAAAAGTAAAGGAAAAGGAAGATGGATTAATTTTGGGACCTGCAACTAAACCAAAAAGTGCACATTTGAATTCTGAAAATGATCATAGATTGTTCATGGCATTTTGCATTGCAGGAATGTATGTTGGTGACTGTACCGTATCAAATCCTGAATCAGTTAGTATATCATATCCTAATTTTATTTCGGATATGAATAAAGTCGGGGGAAAGATAAAACTGCCTGATGAAGGATTATAAGCACCGTTTCTTTAATTTCAATTATTGCCTGGTAGTTCTATTGGTCAAAGATTAGTGCTTACAAGTTTTGGTGAAAGCCACGGAAAATGCGTAGGTGCTGTACTAGATGGATGTCCTGCAGGTTTAGAACTTGACGAAAAAGATATTCAGTCGATGCTAAACTACCGAAGACCAGGCCAATCGGTTATAACAACTCAAAGAAAAGAAGGGGATATAGTCGAGATTATCTCTGGAGTTTTTAAAGGGCATACAACTGGAGCGCCAATTACAATGATCATTTGGAATAAGGATCATGATTCGCGTGCATACGAAGCTCTCAGGACTAAGATGCGACCAGGACACGCTGATTATCCTGCATTAGTGAAATACAATAAATTCAATGATTATCGAGGCGGAGGAAGATTTTCTGGTAGATTAACTGCCACATTTGTTATGGGCGGAGCTATTGCAAGAAAATTACTTCGAGTCACACTTGGTGTAAAAACAAATGCTTACACTTCACAAATTGGAAAAATAAAGATGAAGAACCAAGCTCCTGCAAAAATGATGAAATCAATTTATTCAAATGAAGTAAGATGCCCAGATGAAAAAATTGCAAAAAAAATGAGACAGGTCATTTTAGCAGCTAGAAAAAAAGGCGATTCAATTGGAGGCATCATAGAATCGATCACCACAGATTTGCCTATAGGTTTAGGAGAACCAATTTTTGGTTCATTAGAATCTGACCTCGCCAAAGCACTTTATTCAATTCCTTCTGTTAAAGGAGTAGAATTTGGTTCAGGTTTTCAAGGTTCTGAAATGTATGGGTCTCAAAACAATGATCCATATGTTATGAAAAATGGTAAAATCGTAACAAAGTCAAACAACTCTGGGGGGATATTAGGAGGTCTCTCAAATGGCATGCCAATTGTATTACGAGTAGCATTCAAACCCGCTTCATCGATCTCAAAAAAACAAAACACTGTAGATATAAAATCAAAAAAAGCCACAATTTTGAGTGTAACTGGAAGGCATGATCCATGTGTTGTTCCACGAGCACCACCTGTAGTAGATTCTATGGTCTCGCTGGTCCTAGCTGATCATGCCTTACAAGGCGGTTTCATAAAGCCCGTTCTGTAGAATCATGTCAGATATTGATCAGCTTCGAAACAAAATGGATGAAATCACTCTTGAGATGATTAAATCATTAAAAAAAAGGATGGACGTTGCAAAGCAAATTGGGTCAATCAAAACAGAAAAAGGTCTTAATGTTACCGATGAAACGAGAGAATCAAGTCTTAGAACTAAAGTCCTATCATTATGCAAAGATATTGGAATTGATGAATCAACAGGAGCAAGATTTCTAAATTTTTTATTAAATGAATCTGTTAAAATTCAATCAACAAACAAACCGACTCATCTATCTGTTTTTTTGAAAGCAAAATCACTTGAAGAGGAAGGTAAAAAAATTATTCATATGGAGATAGGCGAACCAAATTTTCTACCACCAAAAATAGTTAAAAAATCATTAGAAGAAGTTTACGATAAGGGATTTGTAAAGTATGGCCATGCAAAAGGAATGACTCAACTTCGAAATGCTTTATCAGAGAAAATTAACAAAAAGTTTGCAATTAATTCAAAACAGGAAAATATTCTTGTAAGTCCTGGTGCAAGATTTGGGGTTTACTTAGCAATTACAACTCTTCTTGAACCAGGAGATGAAATTATTATTTTTGAACCAGCTTGGCCTGCATACAGAGATTGCGCAATTAATTCTGGAATAAAGGTTCGAGCAATAAAGACTCAACTTGAAAATAAATGGGAACCATCAATACAAAAAATTGAAGATACAATAAATTCTAATACAAAAATGATTGTTCTAAACTATCCTAACAATCCTACCGGAAAAATTCTTCCAGAAAATATTCAAGATCAAATAGTCAACTTAGCTATGAAAAAGAATCTCTATGTCCTAAGTGATGAAATTTACTCTGACTATTCATATAGACCGTGGAAAAGTGTTCTAAGTTACAATTATGAAAAAAGTATCATCACACAGTCATTCTCAAAATCGCATGCAATGACTGGTTTTAGGATTGGATATGCTGTTGCTCACAAAGACATCATAGATAAAATGGCAAAATTGCAAGCCATATGTCTTACAAATGTACCAGAGCCAATTCAATACGTTGCATTAAAGGCTCTAGATGCAGATATCTCATCGAATTCCATAAATATAAAATCAAATCTGGATGTTTTAATAGAAAAAGCAAAAGAGATGAATCTTGACTTTGTGGTGCCAGATGGTGCAATGTATCTATTTGCCAAGGTAAGAAAAAATGATTTTGATGGAACAGAATTTTCAAAAAATCTTCTCAATTATGGACTAGCAGTAGCTCCAGGAGAAGGATTTGGAGATTACAGGAATTTTCTTAGAATTTCTGCATGCCAAGACAAAAAAGAACTAATTGAGGGCATGAAAATACTAGATAAGGTACTCGGAGAAAAATAATGGCAAAAAACATAGCGATTCTTGGTGTTGGAGGTAAGATGGGAATATGGTTTGCAAAATATTTTCTTGCAAATGGATATGAAGTAATAGGTTATGATAATGATGAAGAAATTAAAACAAAAGGAGTTTCAAAAGCAAGTTCTCTTGTTGGTGCAGTATTAAAAACAGATAATGTTATGCTTTGTACCCCTACAAGACGCACACCAGAAATTATTCGTTTAATTGCAAAAGAAATGAAACGAGGTGCATATCTTATAGAAATCTCGTCTCAAAAATTAAAAACTGCTGCATCACTTGCAAAAATGCCAGCAAAGGTTAATCCAATTTGCATACATCCAATGTTTGGTCCTGGAGCAAAAAAAATTAAGGGGCAAAACATTATCTCAATACCAATTAAAGATGCAAAAAAAGAATTGTCGGTTGCTAGATCGCTTTTTCCAGGTGCAAATTTTGTAACTATTGATGTTATAGAACATGATAAAAAAATTGCAGTAATTTTGGGTTTGACTCATCTAGTGAACATTGTTTTTGCAAACATACTTTCTAAAGATGATAAAGTTACTCTTACTGAGAAAATGTCAGGCACTACTTTCAAGGCACAAAAAATTCTTACTGAAAGCATAATGACAGAATCTCCAGAACTAATTGAAACAATAATTTCCAATCCAGAAATTAGAAGAGTAGCTGAAGAATTCTGGAGAGATATTGGCAGATTACTTACTTCTGTACAAGAAGGAAAATCTGAAGAGGTAGTAGAGTATATCAAGTCCAGCCAAGAACGATTAGCAAAAAATTCAGATCTGGAAAAAGCTTCCAAAAAATTAACAATCATGGTTAATTCAATTGAAAAGGGCGTATGACACGTTCCACAAAAATTGTAACTTGCATTCTAAAAAAAGCCGATAAAATTCTCATCTTAAAACGAAGCAACAAAGTGAAAAGTATGAAAAGTTTATGGGCAGGAATAAGTGGAATTATAGAAAAAAATGAATTGCCGTTAGCTAGAGCAAAAATTGAAATCTTTGAAGAACTTGGAATCAAGAATGAAGAAATTAAACTGCTAAAAGAGGCAGAAAAAATGCGAATTGTCTCTCCACAATATGAAAATCATGAATGGGAAGTATTCCCATTTTTATTTGAAATTCAAGAATCAAAGATTAAGCTAAATTGGGAAAACTCTGAATTCAAATGGATTAATGTAGAAGATATTTCAAAATACGATACGGTTCCAAATTTAGATAAAGTTCTAATCAATCTGCTTTAGGTTTTCAGTTCTTTTTTCATATTTTCTTTGTTGTGGCAGCATTAAGTAAACACATGCACCACCACACATTGTACAAGGAACATTGTTGCCAAGGCTTTGACCTGTTCTACTATGTATTCTAGCGGCTTCTTCGGGATCAATTGACAATGCTAATTGTTTTTCCCAATCAAGAGTTCGTCTGGCTTCAGTCATTTTCATATCCCACTTGATTGATTTCTCTCTAAGTTTAACAAGATCTCCTGCATGAGCAGCTATTCGATAAGCAATCAATCCAGCCTTTACTTCCTTGGCATTTGGCAAAGCTAAATGTTCTGATGGGGTCAAATAACATAACAAATCAACTCCTTCACTTGCAGAAACAGCTGCTCCTATTGCACTTGCAATATGATCATGACCAGATGCGATATCAGTAACTAATGGTCCAAGAACATAGTATGGCACATCTCCAATTAGTGATTTTGCCAATCTAACATTAGTTGCAACTTCATTTAATGGAACGTGACCTGGGCCTTCTACCATTACCTGTACATCTTTTTCATGAGCACGTTTAGTCAAGCGGGAAATGTTAATCATTTCTTGAACTTGTAATTCATCATGTGAATCTAAGATTGAACCAGGTCTTAATGCATCACCAAGGCTAAAGGTCACATCATATTTTCTGGCTATTTCAATAAGATAATCAAAGTTAGAAAAATATGGATTCTCCTTATCGTATTTTAACATCCATGCAGCAGTAATTGTTCCACCTTTGCTTACAATTCCAGCAAATCTTTCCACTTTGAGTATTTTTTTGGCAATTTCTTTTGTGATACCTGAATGAATAGTAGTATAATCGACTCCGTCTTTTGCATTGTTTTCAAAAGCATTAAGAAAATCATCTTCAGTGAGGTCAAGTGGATTTTTGTGTTTTTCAACACCAAAATTATACGCCTCATAAATGGGAACTGTTCCAAAAGTAATATGGGCTGTATCCAATAATGCCCGGCGGATCATCCCAACATCTCCACCGTCACTAAGATCCATAATTGTGTCAGCGTGATATTTTACAGCAACTTTTGCCTTTTCAATTTCTTCATCTAAATCGATTTTTAATGTAGATGTTCCAATGTTGACATTTACTTTAGTTTTCATTCCCTTTCCAATGCCAACGTTGTGAATTTTTTGTGGTCGAATATTATTACTTGGAATAATTATGGAGCCTTTTGCAATTTTTTGAATTAACCAATCAATAGAAACATCTTCGTCTTTTGCAACAAGTTTCATCTCTTCTGTTGCAACACCTCTTCGTGCTGCACTCATTTGCGTGCCCAATAAACTATCTACATTTTTACTAGATTTAAACAATAGTTTCTACGGGTTACGTAATGAACATTCTTTCCATTGCTGGATCAGATCCATCATCAGGTGCTGGAATTCAGAGCGATATCAAAACCTTCTCTTCACTTGGGGCTTATGGATTTACTGTGATTACATCGATCACAAGTCAAAATACTTCCAAATTTTCAAAGGTGGAACCAGTATCCTCCATTATGATTAAAAGTCAAATAGAATCTATAATTTCTGATTTTAGCATTAATGCTATCAAGGTAGGAATGGTATTCAATTCACCTGCAATAAAAACGATTTATTGTAAATTAAAGAATTTGAATTGTCCAATAATTCTAGATCCCATTTTAAAATCCACTACTGGAGGAGAGCTCATTGAAAAAAATGCCATAAAAAATTACAAAAAATTGTTAATCCCCCTTGCATATGTAATTACGCCAAATGTTTTCGAAGCTGAAAAATTATCTGGAATAAAAATTAAAACAAAAATGGACCTAAAGAAATCTGCTCAAAAAATTAAAAAAATCGGAGCAAAAAATGTAGTAATAACAGGAAATTTATTTGATAAAGGTAAAATTTCTGATTATGTTTTAGAGGACTCCAGACATTATTTCTTAACTGGAAAAAAATTACCTATCGTCAACCATGGAAGTGGTTGTAATTTTTCATCTGCTCTAACAGTTGCTATTGCAAAAGGAAATAATTTTTCAAATGCGGTAAAATTTGCTAAAGAATATGCTTACAATTCTATTAAAAATTCCATACAAATCGGCAAAGGCATTTCCATAAGTAATACTATAGCTAAAAACAAAAATGGTGAAAATATTCTTGGAAAAGCAATAAAGAATTTTCAAGATATTGAAAAAGTGTATACATTAATTCCTGAATGCCAAACTAATTTTGTTTATTCTAAATTAAACCCAAAATCTAAAGATGATATTCTAGGTATAGAAGGAAGAATTGTCAAGGTAGGAAAAAGTGTTGTTGTTGCAGGTCACCTAAAGTATGGTGGTTCAAAACATGTTGCTTCTGCTTTGTTAGAAATGGGAAAAAAATTTCCAAAAATTAGATCTTCTGTAAATGTAAAGTATGACTCTAAGATAATTAAAAAAGCTAAGAAAAAAGATCTTAAGATAAAAAATTACAGTCGAAAGGATGAACCACTCAGAATAAAAAAGAAAGAAAATTTCTCAATTTCTTGGGGAATAAAAAATGCAATAAAAAATTCTTCTTATCCACCAGATATTATATTCCACAAAGGAGACCATGGAAAAGAACCAATGATTTTAATTTTTGGTAAAAATCCTGAAGAGGTAGTTAAGAAGGTTAAACAAATTTTGTAAGACAAGTTTGATTGTAATGTCCTAGAATTTTATACCTCAACATAAATAGCAAGTATTTCAAATACCAATCCGTGAAAGCAATCATACTGGCAGGTGGGTTAGGCACAAGATTACAACCATATACTACATTTATTCCAAAACCAATGCTTCCCTTAGGAGAAAAACCACTTCTTGAGCATTTAATTGATTGGCTTAGAAAAAATGGAATTAAATCAATTGTTTTGTGTGTAAGTTATCTTAAGAAAACCATTGAAGATTATTTTGAAGATGGAACAAGGTTTGGAGTCAATATTGAATACGCTGTTGCAAACAAGCCGCTTGCTACTGCAGGTCAACTAAAAACTGCTGAGAAGTTTGTTGATGAAACTTTTGTTTGTGTATATGGAGATTCCATTTTTGGGTTTAGTTTGAAAAATATGATCAATTATCATAAAAAAAAGAAATCCTTCATTACCATGAGTCTTTATGAATACAAGACTAAGCTAAATTATGGCGTAATTGATACTACAAAAAATGGCAAAGTGACAGGATGGAACGAAAAACCTGAAATTAAAGCAGATATCAACATTGGTTGTTATATCATGGAACCTCAAGTTTTTGGGTTAATTCCTAAAAACATTCCCTATGGAATGGATAGTGTTATAAAAAAAGCCATTACAAAGAAAAAACCAATTAACGGATTCATGACTAAAAAAGGATTCATGGACATTGGTGATAAAACTTCATACAAAAAAGCTTACCAACAATTTCTAGAAAAATTGGGAAATATTTGATGATTAAATGACTGATGTGACCATCAGAAAATTAGAAGAAAAGGATCTCTTTAGGGGGTTTTTAACTTCACTTGATTCGCTTAAAAAAACAAGTGACTTAAACGAAAACAAAGCAAAAGATGTCTTTAATAAAATAAAATCTAATCCTAATCATCTTGTTTTTGTTGTTATTTTAGATGACAAGGTGGCAGGTTCAACTACATTATTGATTGAACCCAAGTTTATCCATCAAGGAGGTAATGTTGGGCATATTGAGGACGTAGTAATTGCAAAGGAATTCCAAAGTTCAGGAATTGGGGAGAAGTTGATAAATTTTGTTCTCGAATATGCCAAAAAAAATGATTGTTACAAAACAATTTTAGATTGTTCAGATGATGTTAAGCCATTTTACGAAAAAATTGGCTTCAAAAAACATTCAAACTGTATGAGATTTGACCACAATTAGAAATATTCTTTTTTCGGTTTCCTTTTTTTTATTACAAGTAATTTGGTACCAATAATAATTATAGGTATCGACACTAACATGAATAATGGCGGTGTGATTGTAACTGCTTGTACCAAATAGGCCTCTTCGATATCATCAAGAAGAGTTTGTGCAAGTAACATGCCAACCAAAAGTACTACTCCACCAGAAAGTATCATTGCACCAATTGGTTTTGATCCATATCTTTTTGCCAAGATAAATGAAACACCAGTTAGAATAAGTGCAGGGGCTAAACCAATTGAAATATACTGTAAAACTTTTGGCGCAGGTTCAATTTCTATCTGAGGCTCTATTATGAAATAATAAAGTGTTAAAATTTCTGCAATAAACATGATGTAAAATCCAAGACCAGCTGCTGCGATGTATTTTTCAATTGCCATGTATTTTGAATTTAATGTGTAGATAAATAAACTATTCAGAATTTCTAAACTATGCCAACTAAGTTAGCCAGTTCCTTTCTACATGACGCGCCTAGTTTTTCTGCAGCTTGTTCAGGGGATATGTTATTTAGGAAAATTCCATAACCGCGTTCTAAACCTGACCACGCATCAGTGAGTGGGTATACTTCAATGTGCCAATGAATTTGTCTACTGTTTTTCTTTTCAGGAGATAAATGAAAAACTAGGTTATAGGCCAAGTCCTTTATGTGATTTGTCATTCCACCAAGGGTTGAACGTATGATAAGAGAAAGATCATTAATTTCTTTTTGAGATATCTTAGAAAAACTAGTCGTATGTTTTTTTGGGCAAATCCAAAATTCATATGGATATGATGGAGCCCATGGACAAAAAGCAATGAAACCTTCAGTTTGTAAAATTTGTCTTTGACCACCAATTTCGGCGTTAACAGTTTGACATAATGCACATACTCCTTTTTCATTTAGAATTTTGTGTGTGGCCTCTGCTTCTGCTTCAATTACTGGGGGAATTGTTGAAAATGTAACAACGTGAAAATGAGGATGAGGATTATCACTTCCGGCTTCTTTACCATTATTAGCATAAATGGAAACGTATGTTACCCCTTTTTGTGTATAAAGCCATCTCACCCTATCTTGGATTACCACCAAAACATTAGACCATTGTTCTACGGCCATAGTCGAAAGGGTTTCTTTTGGCTTTGGTGAAGCAACTACAATGTAGTGATATCCATAGGCAGGTTCACTATAATGCGGTTTATCACTATAGGTGTTCTCAGATTCAATAGTTACTGCTGGATTTTTACTCTCAAAAACCCTAATAGACCAATTTTTTACAAAGCTGTCTTCGCTATCCTGTAACCTTTGAAGCATCCCATCTCTTTCCACCAAGGATAACACAGAGGGATTTGTCATGGATTCATTTCCAGGTGCATATGAAGATTTTTTCTGATCAAAAAGTTTTCCGTTTTTTGGAGTTATGATCATATACTTTTCAAGAACATAGTCCTTACGCATTTTCCCCATAGAAGATAGTGAAAAAAAATCCGTGTTAAAAGCTTTCTATGGATCGATATTTTTACATTAATTTGTCAAAACAATTGCAAGATTTAAAGTGGACTAGTCAAGTCTCCAAAATTAGAGCTGATCTGTATAACTAAAAATTCAGATGTTCATCTAGTTTACGTTCTTCTGGATGGTGTTGGAGATCTTCCGCATCCTGATCTAGAAGGAAAAACACCGCTTGATGCAGCTGTGACACCAAATCTTGATAAACTTGCAAAAAACGGTGCATTAGGTCAAGTGATCTCTGTTGGAAAAGGCATTGCACCAGAATCAGACATAGCTGTTTTCAATATGTTAGGTTACAAATTCCAATATGCTGATTATGTTGGAAGAGGTGTAATTGAAGCCATTGGTGTTGGAATTGACTTTAAAGATGGGGATTTAGCATTAAGAGGAAATTTTGCAACCTTAAACAAAGAAGGAGTGATTATAGATAGACGAGCTGGCAGAAAAATTGAGAGAGAAGATGTAAATGAGATCGCAAAAGAAATTGAACAAAAAATAAAATTTTCAGTTCCTAACACTACAGTTGTAGTAGCACCTACAATTGGGCATAGGGTAACTGTGAGAATTAGATGTAATGACCAATCTCTCTCATCTGAAATAACAAATACTGATCCTGCATATTCAAGAATTTCAGGAGTGGGAATAGCAAAAGCAGTGACAGATTTTATGAAAATTGAACGATGTTTGCCCCTTGATGAGTCCGCTAGTGCTGTATTAACTGCAAAACTAGTGAACGAATTTACCGAACAATCATTAAAAATTATGAATGAAAGCAGTGTAAATAAAAAACGAAAAGAAGAAGGCAAAAAGCTACTAAGCAGTATTTTATTGCGTGATGCAGGAAACAGGTATCCCGTAGTTACTCCCATTAATGATTTGCACTCTATGAATTTCTCTTGTATTGTTGATATGCCTGTGGAATTAGGCATATCTAAAGTCCTAAAGATGAAAGGATTTGAAGCAGGAGGCTTAACTGATTATGAAGAAAAAGCACGAGTTGCTGCAAAAGCTATGGAAACTCAAAATGCAATCTACGTACATTTGAAAGGACCTGATGTATTTGGTCATGAGGGAGATGCTATTGGCAAGATGAAAAATATTGAAGAAATTGATAAACGATTCTTTGGAACTTTGCTTGATAATATTGATTTAAAAAAGGTATCATTGATGGTTTCTGCTGATCATTCTACACCTTGTATAAACAAAGGACATAGTGATGATCCCGTACCTCTTTTGATCTCTGGTGTTACTATAAAAAAGGATGATGCAAAACGTGTAACAGAAGCTGAAGCAAAGAAAGGGAGTATTGGATTAATTGAAGGCTCGCAAGTTGTTGCAACTGCCCTTAAGCTAATTAAATCCTAAATGTAGTTATTTTTTTTGAATCAATAATCTGTTTAACTTTATTTTTCAATGCATTAATGTCGATTTTATGATAGATTGCAGATGCATTTGAAAGTTTTTCTAATGCACGTCCTAGAACTGAAAGACAGATTTTGTCTTCATCTTTTTGATAATGAACAAGTGCAGCTGCAATTAAAATAATTCCCTGCACAAGTTTTTTTTCTTCACCAAAACAATTTTTCCAAACACCTTCAAGTGCCTCGTGACATTCCCAAAATCTTTCATTGTTAAAATAAGATATGCCTTCAATAATTGCTTCTTCTTTATCTTTTTTTTCTTCTAAAACTTCTTTAACGTGATCAAGATCTGCAATTTGAAATAAATTATCAAGAAGGGCATCAAGGTTTTGTTTTTTTATTGAAACATCAAATTCTAAAAATTTGCTTGAAACTCTTGCATCCCGTACCACAACATCCATATCTGAACTAAGATGTCTTGCATTTCCCAGTAAAGTTGATGCGTCCTTTGGTAAATAGCCATTATTTTTCAAATGAAGCATAAAACGGTCCACAAAAAGATACAGTTACAATTTCTTAAATTTGTTCGTTCTTTTCAACTAAATTTATATGAACTATAGAAAGGATTTTGGTACATGTCAATGATTGAGACCGTAAATGATGTGAATAATACATTTCTCTCACGAAGAGAGATTACTTGTACATTTGCTGGAGTAGGTGGAAAATTGAAAAAACTTGAAGCAGTTGAAATGGTTACCAAAAAATTCAATTTGAGTGGCAAAATGGTCATTCCAATAAAAATGAAAAATCATACTGGTAGAGCTGTAATTACAGGAACGTTTTATGTTTATGATGATGAAAAACTGGCTAAAGCACAAATAAATCCAGTTATTTTTGAGCGTCTAGAAAAAGCAAAAACTGTGAAAGAAAAACCTGAAAAAGAAGATAAACCAGCTGAGAAAAAAGAATCAAAACCAGTTGAGAAAAAAGAATCAAAACCAGCTGAGAAAAAGGAATCAAAACCAGCTGAGGAGAAAAAAGAATCAAAACCAGCTGAGGAGAAAACCAAGTAATGGCTGGCAAAAAAGTATTGACTGGCAAAAAAGGTTCCAGCCCAAATGTTTACAAATACTACAAAATAGATGGAGACAAAGCTGTAAAAACAAGAAAAACTTGTACACGTTGTGGCAAAGGTGTTTTTATGTCTGTTCATAAAGATAGAAAAACTTGTGGCAAATGTGGTTTAACTGAATTTATACAATAATTAATATAATTTTTTCTTTCTTACTTTGGTATTTTTCTGTTCCAATAAATTAATTTTTTCTAACAATGTTGGATCAAGTTTAATTTTTGCTATTGATTCGGCTGATAATTTAACTATGTTAGTATCCATGGTAATGTTGCTTGTTGGAAGATTTTTTTTGCTCCAAAATTTTATTGCTTTATCTTCTAGTTTATAATCTCTAAATCCTGCTGGAAATTTCTTAGTAATATGTTGAAGTAGAGTTTTATCATTGAAAACAGCTCTTGCCTCAAAAAGTCGAGTAGTATCAGCATAAACATTTTCAAATAAATTTCCAGAAATTTCATCAGAAAGTATTTCCATTTTTGAAACTTTACGGACAAAATCTAGATAATGTAGAAATTCATGAGCTAAGATTGCGTGAATTGTACCTTTTAATCCATAAGCAACTAGAGGTGCAGAGATTTGAATTACTACTTGGAGTTGATTTTCGGAAATGAGTGGTATAGTTCTTGCAAACAATATACCATAATCATATGAACCAGAGGAGGAAAGGATCAACGAAGGTTCTACATAAGCAATTGGAAAATTGATGCCTGATGCCTTTTCGATTCTATTAATTCCTTCCACCACAATATGAAATCTTTTTTCAATGAGTGAAACTACCTTATCAGGTAAGAGACCTTTGAGGCGAGCTTCTTGTACTTTTATCATTGGATCCAATGACCCAAATCCATAGATAGAAAGTAAAAAGTGTTAATCTTTGTCAGCAATTTTTGATAAAAATAGAGAAGAATTAACGAAAATTCATCAATTGAATTTCTAAGAGGGTATGACGATTTCTCAGTAAGCCTTTATTTAATTAAATTGTCAAAGCACTCATCTTCAGTTTGAGTGAAGGGGCACTTGAGTATGAGGCAGGCTTGATTTGCACCCTCACTCAAATTGAGGTTAGTTAATTTAATAATTTAATTCCATGAAAATCAAATTCTTTGCAAACACACTGGTTTTCTAGAATTTCAGATATGTTAGGACTAACATTTTTTCCTTCAACTAATCCTTTAATGGGAACACCACCATCTATTGTCAGTTTTAATGAAAATGAATTTGAAGAATTCTTTTTAGATTGAATTTTGTAAACAAATTTTCTGGCT
>CAWTZT010000025.1:0-2983 GCA_963919845.1 Thaumarchaeota archaeon CSP1-1 | reverse complement strand
TCTGCATAAAATCTCATAAAATCAATTGCTTCATCAACATCACCCATGGCTTCTAGGCGATTTTTACCATTTTCAAAAGACATCAAGGCTGACAAGTAAAATTTATCTTTAGAAAATTGATCGGCACAATCCTTGAAAATACTTGCCCGTGTTTGGTAAGGAGTATGTGCCCAATCTGAAAATGCGTTTTTTGCAGATTCAATAGCAGACAATGTATCTTCTTTTGTAGATAGTGGGAATTTGCCTAATATTAGATTGGTATTTGATGGAGATTTTACTGTAAATTTAGAATCTAAAAAAATTTCTTTGCCATTTATTATGATTGGATATTCTTTTTCAAGTTCATTAGAAACTTTTTTTACAGAATCTTCAAACTGTGCATGAAATTCATCTGTTTTGTTATTTGCAACCGCTTTTCCCCACGTGTATTCGTTTTCAAACACATATAGTTTACGTATCTTAGGTATTTTAAATCAACATAAATTTTGTTCATAAAATTACTCAACAAAGCAAAAACAAGTGACTCGTACATTATAAGACAAAGCATTAATCATCAGAAAATATGGCTAGATCAAGAGCATCACGAAGTGCTGCAGCCCAAAAAGCTGCCCGTACAAGAAAAAGAAATGCAAAACTAAAGGCAGAAGCAAGACAAAGAACTGCACGAAGAAGAAAACGTGCAGCTGGAAGAAGAACTTCTCTAAGGAGAAGTACACGCCGAAGCGCTTCACGCCGAAGAACCACTAGTAGGAGACGTTAATTCTCCTCACTTTTTTATTTTTAAGATTTAACTAGTCTTTTGTATGTTCTAACTTAACACCCTGAGAAAAATCATATCGATTAGTTGATGTACCTGAGCTTTTTTGACCAAGATAGAAACCAAAAAAGAATAGTCCTATTCCAACAAGTCCTAAAACAATACTGATGTATTCTATTGACATGATTTGATAATGTACAACATGAATTTAACATAATCGCAAATGATTACGTTATTTACAAGATGATATTACTTCAGCTATTATTCTTGATGCAAGATGAGAAGTTCTATCTTTTATGTCGTAACTGGGACAAACTTCCATTAAATCCATTCCAATAATACCTTGATTTACAATTGCCTTAAGAAGATATACTGCTTCTACATTCTTTAATCCCATTGGAACCGGTACAGAGACACCAGGTGCAAAAGCAGGGTCAACTGAATCCATGTCAAAGGAAATGTATACATTTTTACCAATTGTTTGCAATATTGTATTTGCAATTTCTTTAACGCCTTTTTCAACTATATCAAAAGGTGTAATTACTTTTAGATTGTGTTTTTTGATATTATCAATTTCTTCTTGTTCAGGAGTGCGAATTCCAATTTGAATGCTTGATTTGATATCTATATGTGGTAAAACATCTTGAAATACAGAACCATAATAATTTTTAGTTGAGCTTATAAAGTCTGGATGAGCATCAAAATAAACTAGAGATATTGGCTCTGATTTTTTAGAAATAGCCTTTATTACTTCACTTGAAATTGAATGATCTCCTCCAATTAAAATTGGAATCTTTGATTTCGAAATAATTTTACTATAAACTTCTTCAATTTTTTCTCTTTGTATATCTCCATAATCAAATACTTTTTTTTGAAAAGTACCAGAAAAAGGGAGTCCAATTGATTTAGTTCCTTTCCTAGTATACGAATCTCGAATATTTGATATTTCACGTATAAAATGTGGTGCTTCAGAAGTTCCTTTTCTTAGAGAATGAGATTGTGATTCATCTGGAACTCCTACAATTACAATTTCAGATTTTTCAAAATCATCTGTATTTGCCCAACAAATCATTTTTTTCATGAATCTATTTTTTAGTCCATCTAGAAATGGTTTACTAGTGTTTGGCTTTGGCTTAGGTTTTAATTAACTTAGTCACAAGGCTATTTCATTGTTAAGCCAATATTTTGTTGAAGTTGCTGATTTTGTATGTTTTGCAAGATACGTTTGCTCATTCAGAGAAAATCCGTTAAGGGTTTACTCTCATAATTTGAATGGAAAAAAGGTATTATCGAGTAGAAGAGTTCTTACAAATAGCCTACTTTCATTTTACACTGCTGAAGCAAAATCTGGCAGATATATTTCATATTCAGCAAAAGGAGGTAAAGAGGAATGTGATGTTGTTAATTCAACTAAGGCCCTTTCCACTTATGCACCTATAATACATCTAAGTTCCCTTCCTTCAGGGTTTAACATACATCCAAAAAAAATTGTAGACAAATTCAAACCTATCCAGGTGGATGATTTAGGAAGTCTTGCTAGATTAACTTATGATCCAGAATTGCCAGATGAACTTGATTTAACTCTGTTTATGTTTTCACAAAAGCAAAAATGGATAGTAGGTTACCTTACTAAGATCGACTTGGAAGACACTATTTACTTCTTTAATTATGTGAAACTAGATGATGAACCATCTAAACCATTCTTAAAGTATTCTTTACAAGAAGCTAAAGCACCTATATTTGTGGATAAATTTCAACATGGATATTCCTATTTGCCAATAATAAAATTAAAAAAGAGTCATGAAATCTTTGGTTTAAACTAAATATGTGTTAAAAAAAGTTATTTTTTCTTTGTTGTAAACTATTCTTCGTCATCGTATTCTTCATCAAACTCTTCTTCGTCCATACCTCTCGGTGGTTCTAGGGGTTTCTTTTCTTTTGGAATAATATCTGGAATTAATTCTGCTTTCATCATACTTGGTTCCACGTCCTCAATGCCCATAAGGGTAAGAGTTGACCTGATATGATCTAAATTCCGAATTTGACCTATAACTGTTTGTCTGACTTTTTCAGGCGTTTTTGATTCTACGGTGGCTATAATATCATAGCCACCTAAAGTGCCATGAACATCTTTTACGTTTTTTAAATTCTTTAGTTCTCCAATTACTTGCTTTTCAGCACCCAAATCACAATTTATTAAAACATAAGCACGTTCCATCAATTCTA
>CAWTZT010000024.1:0-33426 GCA_963919845.1 Thaumarchaeota archaeon CSP1-1 | reverse complement strand
GACTGGAGATTTGATCAGAACAATAAACCAAAAAATGATTTTGTATTGAATAACTCAAAATATGCTGGTTCAAAAATTCTCTTAACTCGAGAAAATTTTGGTTGTGGTTCAAGCAGGGAGCATGCTGCGTGGGCACTAAAAGATTATGGATTTAATGTAATTATTGCACCATCATTTGCCGATATTTTTTATGATAATTGTTTCAAAAATGGAATTTTACCAATAATTCTTGATTCAAAACAAGTACAAGATTTGTTTGATACAGAAAGTAATCTATCAATTGATTTGGAGAGCCAGACAATTAAATTTGATGATAAATCAATTCATTTTGAAATTGATGATTTTCGAAAAAAAACATTGCTTGAAGGTCTAGATGATATTACTCAAACTCTTCAATACCAAGATAAAATTGCTGAATATGAAAAAAGAAATTTCAATTAAAATAATTCATTTTTTCATTTGTTGTATAATTTGATTGACTGTTTTTTCATTACGTTCTAAAATTGCAGGAGATTCTACATCAATCCATGGTTTATTCCCAATATCATAGGCACAGACAAGCTTTTTCTTTGATAATTTTTCTAAAATATCAAACGACAAATTAATCTGTTTTTTTGATTTAGATTTTTTCTTTATTTCTTCTAAAATTTTTGTTTTTAGGATGTAAACTCCCAAACATTCTTGGTCCTTGAGCTTGACTAGAGGTTTTTCAATAAATTTTGTAATAATTCCATCCTTTACAGTTGCAAAACCTGTTTCTTCTTTCCTGTAGATTCTTGTAGCAATACATGCTAGTGATTTTTTTTCCTTGAAAAATTTACTCATTTTTTTAATATCAATTGCACATAAATTATCAACAAACCACAAGACAAATTCAGGAGTATTTTTTAAAAACTTGGATACATAAAGCAGATCCCCTCCTGTTCCGCTACCAGAATCTTGCACAAACTTTATTTTTTTTGAATCATTCTTTCCTTCAAAATAATGTTTTACCTGACTTCCCAGTCCTGTAAAGTCAGAAACTATTATTGTTTGGTCTATGAAATCAAAGGACGAAATGTAATTAACGATGACATCAATTAACGGTTTTCCATTTACAGGAATCATGGCTTTGGGGAAAAAATCTGTAAAAGGTCTTCCTCGTGTTCCTTTGCCACCTGCTAAAATTACTGCTTTCACGTTCTAACGATAAGACTTTTGTTTTCTTCTTCTAGCTCCAGGGCCACCAAATTTTTTGGGCTCCTTTCTTCTCGCATCTCCACTAATGAGATACTTGTCAAATTCGTTGATTCTATTTCTTAGATCTTCTCGAGTAGATTTTGTTAAGGGATGATCCCGTGGTTCTTTTTTTGATTTTGTCCATCCAATTAAGGCCCTTGTAATAGCAGTTGCAGTAGCATTTGCTTGACCCATGAATCCTCCACCTTTAACACGTACAGAAATGTTTACTTTGTTTCGTAAATCTCCAGAAACTTCAAGAGGTGCTAACATTACTTCTCGAGCTGTTTCTTGTTGAATCATCTCAACTGGGACGTTGTTGATTCTAACCTTCCCAACCCCTTTTGTGATATAGACATGTGCACTAGACGTCTTTCTTGTTGCATAATAAATCTCAGTCTTGATAATCATTTAGTCCACCCTATTGTTTCTCCAAGACTAGCCATGCTAGTAAAATAAGAATTTGATTTTCTAATTTTTGCATTTTCAAATTGAATTTTTTTTAAAGATTTTAGCTCTTTTGGAAAATTAATATATGCACGAAGTCGCTTGAATGCAGCCTGTCCAGAAGGTTTCTTTCTTGGAAGCATACCTCGTATCATTCTAGTAATCATTGTATCAGGACGTCTTGGATGAAAAGGCCCATGTTTTGGATGTACAATACTTGCAATTTCAAGAAAGGCTTTGTATTCTCCAACAATGCTTTTTCGCTTACCACTAATCATAATTTTATCACAATTTACAACAGATACTCTATTACCTTGGATTAACAACTTTGCAACATTGGAACAAAGCCTTCCAGCAATATGATCTGTACCATCAACAATAATTTGGCTACCTGATTTTTCTACAACTTTTTCTTGTTGGCTAGCCAATTAATTTCACTCCATTTCCGTTGGGAACTTTTTCAATAATTTCTGAAAAACTTAAAATTTTACTGCCAGACTCTATAATTTTTTTAGCAGCTGAATTTGAAATTGAAAATGAGGATAATGTTATTTTATGATCAATATTTCCTGTGGCCAATATTTTTCCAGGAACTATTACAACATCATTTTCTTTGGTTAGAGAATTAATCTTTGTTAAATTAACTACTCTTTTTACAGAATTGGGTTTTAGAGCAAGCTGTGCAAGTTTTGACCAAATAGGAGCCTTGTTCTTTGCTGACGCTTTTTTTAGCTGTTTTATCATTAGAATAACTTCCTGAGTAAGCATTTGAATAAGGCGTTTGTAAACCCAAATATAATGTGTTGGCTTAAGCAGTTTTAATCTCTTTTAGAATTGTTTTAAATTCTTCTAGTCTCATTGAAAGCTCTCCAATCCCCTCAATGAAAATCTGTTGGGGAGTTAATGCACCAGTAGATTCTACTGTCAACAAATACTCTCCTTCCTTTTCAGTATTAACTAATGTTGAAATGTTAGAAGAATTCCATTTGGCATGTTCTGTTCCTCTTCCAAGTCGTGCATAAGCTTCAATTTTTAGACGCTGACCTGGAGCCATTACAACAATAGGAATTTTATCTGATGTAGGTTTGACTGTATCATCTTCAGAAGTTAGTTCGTTTGAATATACTGTTCTCGTAGTATCTGACTCTCCTACATCAATCATTAACATTACTCTGCAATTTGAACATCCACTTTCACTATGGCACTCACATTTAGAAGGTTCAACAAATCTCGATAAATCAGTTTTAAGAGGAATCAGCCCAAGTCTGTGTGCGATTCCCTCATCTGCAAGTACAGATGAATTTTCAATAATATCAACTGTATCTATTGCAAAAACAGGGACACCATTTAAACAAATTCTCCTTAAAGCATTGGCATATTGTAAGGATATCCCTTTGAGTTTTATAGACATTTCTTTATCATCTTGGCTCAAAATTTCTAAAGAAGGCAAATCGTAATGAAAAATTTCAATGTCCAAATAAAAATCTAGCGAGCACTAATGTATAGATAAATAACAAAGTCCCTAATTATCCAAATCATGGTTGACAAAGTGACAGTAATCAGATACTCCTTTGCAGGAGAAAAATTTGAAATTTTGGTAAAACCTGATCCTGCTCTAGAATACAGACTAGGAAAAAGAAAAGATATTTCCTCCATTTTAGTTTCTGATGAAATTTATTCTGATTCCAATAAAGGAACAAGAGCATCAACTGAAAAACTACAAAAGGCTTTCAAAACAACAGACCAGACTGCCATCATAGAAATAATTGTTCAAAAAGGAGACCTTAACCTTACCACAGACCAGAGACGAAAAATGACTTCAGAAAAACAAAAACAAGTTGTTGAATATATTGCTAAAACCTATGTTGATCCAAAATCTCACTTGCCTCATCCACCACTTAGAATACAACAAGCAATGGAAGATGGTAGAGTTTCAATTGATCCGCACAAAACTGTAGATGATCAAGTTAAGGATATTGTAGAAAAACTACGTTCTATAATTCCATTAAAATCAGAAAATTTGAATTTAGAAATAATTGTACCTGCTCAGTATGCAGCTCAATCCTATTCTGTGTTAAAGTCAACTGGAACTTTGAAAAAAGAAGAATGGCAATCAAATGGTTCATTAAAAGCAATACTAGAAATACCTGCAGCCGCAAGGCCAAACGTGATTGATAGATTGGGTTCAATAACAAAAGGCACTGCTTCTGTTGAGGTATTGAAATAATGGGCGAAAATAAAAGAAAGTATGTAATTCCTGGCGATGTAATTACAACAGGCCCATACCGACCAGAACAAAATGTTATCCTTGATGGTGAACGTATTATGGCAACAGCCATAGGAATTTCTGAAATTTACGATGATAGTGTTAAGGTTATACCATTAACTGGAACCTATATTCCAAAATATAATGACCTAATAATTGGAAAAATCGTTTCACATAGTTCCCTTTCTTGGGAGCTTAACATTAATTCTTGTTATTCAGGAATGCTACCCGCATCTGATGTTTTTGGCAGAAATTTTCAAGCAAGTTCAGATGACATGACTGCAAAACTTAAAAAAGGTGATTTAGTTGCTGCAAGAATTGCCAATTTTGATAGATCTCGTGATCCTTTAATCACAATTAATGACAGAGAACTTGGAAAGATTGATTCAGGTGAACTTGTTAGAATTTCCCCAAGCAAAGTTCCTCGTCTTATAGGAAAGCAGGGAACAATGATTCAACTTATTGAGAATGGAACTAATGCAACAATTACAATTGGGCAAAATGGATTGGTGGTAGTTTCCTGTGAAAATCCAGATGGATTATTAAAGGCTGTCAAAGCAATCAAAATGGTTGACGAAAAAGCACATATTGCTAACCTTACAGATAGGATAAAATCAATGTTAGAATCAAGCGGTGTATAATTATGGGTGGAAAAGAACCTAGTGTAGTATTACTAGATGAGAATGGAATAAGATGTGACGGAAGAAAAATCGATGAAACTCGTAAGGTAACCATTAAGGCTGGTGTCCTAAAAAATGCAAATGGTTCTGCCTATATTGAATTTGGGGATAACAAAATTGTAGTTGGAGTTTTTGGTCCTAGAGATGTTCATCCCAAACATTTGGCTAATACTGATACAGGTATTATTAGATGTCGATACCACATGTCCCCATTTTCTGTAACTGAAAGAAAAAGTCCAGCCCCCTCTAGAAGAGAAATTGAAATTGGAAAAGTAATAAAAGAAGCCTTACAACCTGCTTTAATTCTTGATAAATTTCCAAGAACTTCTGTAGATGTTTTTATTGAAGTTCTTCAAGCTGATGGTGGTTCAAGATGTGCAGCACTTGCTGCTGCCTCTGTAGCATTAGCTGATGCGGGAATTCCAATGAGAGACATGGTATCTGCATGTGCTGCAGGAAAAGTTGCTGACACTATTATTTTAGATGTTAATAATGAAGAAGATCAATCTGGCCAAGCAGATATGCCTGTTGGCTATATGCCAAACTTGGAAAAAATTACATTAATTCAGTTAGATGGAGTATTGACACCAGAAGAATACAAAAAATGTGTTGAAACAGCCATAGTGGGATGCAAAAAAGTATACGAAATCCAAAAACAAGCAATTCGCGACAAGTATTTTGCAAATAATGGAGATTAATCATGACTAACGTATCAATATTAGATGAACTACAAAGAAACAAAATTCTGAAATTATTAGAAAGTGGTCAAAGGGTTGATGGTAGAGCATTTGATGAACATAGAAAGCTTACAATAGAAACTGGAGTAATTCCAAAAGCAAATGGTTCTGCTCGTGTAAAATTGGGAGATACTGAAGTTATTGCAGGAATAAAGATTCAACCTGATAGACCTTTTCCAGATATGGGTGATAAGGGAATATTCATTTGTACTGCAGAAATTCTTCCTTTAGCACATCCTACTGCAGAACCTGGTCCTCCAGGTGAAGATGTTATTGAACTTGCAAGAGTTGTTGACCGCGGAATAAGGGAGAGCTCCATGATAGATATGTCTCAATTGGTTTTGATAAAGGACAAATCAGTGATTGCAATATTTTCTGATAATAGTGTAATTGATCATGATGGAAACTTGTTTGATGCATGTTCTTATGCATCAACTGCAGCTATTCTATCTTGTAAAATTCCAAAATGGGAAATCAAAGACGAACTTCCTGTTCTTGTTGAAGGTCAAGAATCATCGCCTCCCATTACCACAATTCCTACTTCAGTTACAATGGGTAGAATAGGTGAGCATATCATAGTTGATCCAAATGCTGATGAATGGGCATGTATGGATGCTAGAATAACTATTACTACAAATTCTGATGGCAATATTTGTGCTCTTCAAAAAGGAGGTTCTGATGGATTTACTTTAGAACAACTTATCAAATGTTCTGAAAAGTCTATCACAATTGGTGCAAAAATACGAGAAATTATTAAGGAATCAACTAAAGGCAGCAGTTAGATTTGGGAAAAAAAACATCACTAAAGGGTCTTGGAGCAAGATACGGCCTCAAACCTAGAAAAAAATTCACTCTAATTCATAAGCTTATGAAAGCAAAAAGACATTGCCCTGATTGTGGTTCAATACAATTTAGACGACAAGCAGTTGGAATTTGGCTTTGCAAAAAATGTGGATATAAAATAGCAGGAACTGCATATGACATTCCAAATTGATGCTAAAATTAAGGTAGATGCCAAAGAAAAAACCAAAGCAATTTTTGATTCAATTCATACTGATAACAAATTTTATCCTGAAAACCCAACTAAAACAAAAATATCTTTTGATAAAGAAATAACCATTATGATTCATTCAAAACAAATTCCCCATTTACGTGCAAATTTAAACTCTACATTACGACTCATTCAGGCAAGTTTTGATTCTATTGAATCGGTAAAAATATAAGAAAACAATCTATTGAAGGATTCAAATGTCATCTGGTCAACAAATTCCTCCCTGGTTACAAGAACAATTGGTAAAAATGCAACAATCTCAACAAAATCTTCAATCAATTTCTGCTCAAAAACAACAGCTTCAATTTGAACAATTAGAGACGGAAAAAGCCCTAGAAGAGTTAAGAAAAGCCTCAGAAAATGATACAGTCTATAAACATGCAGGCTCTATTCTAATTAAATCAAACAAAAATGATCTAATAGCTGATCTTGAGGAAAGAAAAGAATTAGCAAAGACACGTTCTACTGTTTTATCAAAACAAGAAACACGAATAAAAGAAACACTCCAAGAACAAGAAGCTAAAATTAATGAAATGATGAAAGGTTCAGCCTTAGGTGCTACAACAGGTACCCAATCAAAACCACCACCACCCAAATAAAATATTAAAGAACAAAACAAATCTTTTTTTGTGAAGTTAAACAACCTTCGAATAGTTATTGACGATAGAGAAAAAAAAAGTGGCATTCCTGATCTACTAAAAGCAGTTGGCGTAAATATCGAGATAAAGACGCTACCTATAGGCGATTATATTGTTGCACCAGAAACAGTAGTTGAAAGAAAAAGCATTCAAGATTTAATGTCATCAATTTTTGATGGAAGACTTTTTGATCAATGTTCAAGATTAAAAGAACATTTTCAACATCCTATTATTTTGATAGAAGGAAATGTTGACGAAATTGATTCTATCACTGAAAATCCTCTAATCTTTTATGGAGCATTATCAACAATTGCTATTGATTTTAAAATACCTATAATTCCTACTTCAAGTGCATCCCACACAGCAAAATTACTAGTCTCAATGTGTTCAAGAAAACAATCCCATAAAGGTCCATTTTTGAAAAAAATTAGAAAATCTAATGATCTTCAAAAACAACAGCTCTCAACTTTGTGCAGTTTACCAGGAGTAGGTGAAAAAACAGCCATACGAATGCTAAAAAAATTTGGGTCACCCCTACGTGTTTTTACAGCTCCATATACTGAACTTTCTAAAGTTGAGGGTCTTGGGGAATCTCGTGCAAAAAAAATTAAAAAAATGCTTGAAAGCAAGAACAAATTATTTAAGAAATCTAATCAAAAAACATTACATGATTCATAACAAAGGGAAAAATTCAAACACTTTGTAATTTTCTTCTAAGCTTATTTCCACATATAGGACAATCTGAAATTCCAGTAAATTTTTTGTGACATCCTGGACAATAATACATCCAATTTCCTACATTCTTAATTCCTCTAGTCATAACTGGAATTACCTTTAATCCTAAATTCTTTGCAACATTTGAAATTGCAAAATCATCTGTTACTATCTCACTCTTTAATTGTAAACCCAAAGCAAGACATGATATATCTTCTTTAGAAAGCTTTTGAAAATCTCCAGTTTTTTTTGCTTGTTTTGTGATTAATTCTGTATATTTTTTTTCAGGTTCTTTTATTTCTAGTCTATTTGTTTCCAATAAAACTCCCAATACATCTTGATTTTTCTTAATGTGTTTAATTTCTTCAAAAATTAAAGATGTAGTAAAGAATTTTTCTGAAGATGCAAAAGGAATGCCAGCATAAAATCCGCTCGCATCTAAAATTCTAGAATCCAAGTTTGCCCATCTGACGTAATCCACGTTTTTTTAATCTTACAAAAATTGCAGGTTTTTTGTATTTTTTTATTATAATTGGTTCATCAAAACCTGCTGATTTTACAACTTGTGCATCCATTACAATGTTACAATCATGTGAACAAATTACTTCAATTTTATCATCTGGAACAACAATTGATGCTAATCTGTATACTGGAGCAATAGGTGTTATAATCAATACACCAAGACTTTCATGAAGTATAGGCCCTCCAAGTGAAAACGAATGACCAGTAGACCCACTAGGCGTGGCAATGATTACTCCATCCATTTTTTGTTTAACTGTATCATCTTGAAATTTAATTTCAATATCTGCTGTTTTTGTTAAATGTTTTCTATTGATGTAAATCTCATTTAATGCCGGAGGAAATTCTTCTCCTCCACAAGATGCATTAACTCTTATTCTTTTATCGAGAAAAATTTTTCCACTTGTAATTTGTTTTATTGCTTTATCAATTTCCTCAATTGTAATTTCAGATAAAATTCCTCTATTGCCTCCTACGTTTATTCCAAGTAATGGAGTATCATTTTGTAAATACCTGAATGTACGTAAAGTAGTGCCGTCACCACCAAGTGTGATAACCAAATCTAATTTTTTATTTCTAAGCTCTTCCATTGATTCAACGTGTTTTGCACCTTTAACTTTAACAGGAGAAACTGTGTATACCTCAGCTTTTTTTGAGAGCAATTTTTTTGCAACTTTTTTTCCAGCGTCTTCAGATTCTTTAGACCCAAATTTACTTACTACTGCAACTTTGTTTAATTTCAAGCTAAATCAATCTATTTTGTTTCATTTAAAAATCATAGTTTTACCTACTGTGAATTATGACAAACAAATAAGTAGGAATAAAGATTTGTAACTATTATCAAAATGAGTTACGTTCATCCTGAAGTTTTAGTAGATACAGAATGGGTATCACAAAATCCTCCAAATGAAAATCGAAAGTTTGTTGAAGTAGATTATGATCCTGAAAATGGATATAGAAAAGGTCACATTAAAGGATCTAGTTTAATCTGGTGGAAACGTGACATCAACGATCCTATAGCACGTGATATCATAAACAAAGAACTATTTGAAGAATTAATGGCAAAAAATGGAATTAAGTCTGACACTGAAGTAATAATGTATGGTGATTTTAACAACTGGTTTGCAGCATTTTCTTTTTGGGTTTTCAAATATTATGGACATAAAAATATAAAGATAATGAATGGTGGAAGAAAAAAATGGGAATTAGAAAATAGAGAATATACTACTGAAGAACCTCAAATTGAAAAAACATCATACTCTGCAAAAGAACCTGACGAACAAATTCGTGATTACCTAGATGGTGTCAAAAAAGCTTTAGATGATAATAATATAGTTATGGTGGATGTTAGATCCCCAAAAGAATTTACCGGTGAAATTACTGCACCACCAGAATATCCAATGGAACATGCTCAACGAGGCGGTCACATACCTGGTGCAAACAACATTCCTTGGGCAACAGCTGTTAATGATGCAGATGGAACTTTCAAATCAGTTGAAGAACTAAAACAAATTTACGAATCAAAAGGAATAACTTCAGACAAAAATGTCATTTGCTATTGTAGAATTGGAGAACGCTCTTCGCATTCATGGTTTGTCCTAAAATATCTTCTTGGCTACCCAAATGTTAGAAACTATGATGGCTCTTGGACTGAATGGGGAAACATGATTAAAAACCCAATTGAAAAATAAATGAGCAAGGATTATCCAATCCTAAAAAAAGGAAGTTTTTATTTAATCAAAGACGGTGACACGAATCTTATCATGGAAGATAAGACAAAAAGAGGATTAACAGTTAAAGAAAGATCAATTGATGAAAAACTTAACGTTGAAGCTGAAAAAGGAATGATACATGACATGGATGGGATTGGTCATTGGGTCCCAATTAGATGGTTTTTTCCTAAAAAACAATATGAATTAGAAAAAGTCCTTGAACATGCAGAGGCAATGGAAAAAAAGTACAAAGAACTAAGAGAGTTAACTTGTCCGGATGACTCAGACTAGAGAAGATTTTTAAACAATCTTAAATAACATAAACTTAATGTCCCTTCTCTTAAAAGATCGAGTTTACACAATGGAGGCTTCTACTGCAAAACGTGGAGTTTATCCACTACATGGGTACAAACTCGGTTTATACCGTCTCCCTATAAAACTCGATGAACCACTAGAGATTAAATCAGTTCATGATGGAATGAAAAATACTTTTTCCATGGATGCATATGCTGACCGAATTTATGCAACTTATACTTGGACAGAAGAAAACATTCCAGATCCAGATGCTAAGGGATATGAGCAAGTTGAGCTAAATGTAACAGTAGAGATAGTAACTGGTGAAGTTGTTGATTTAATTTATCAAATATTTCCAATTGAAAAATTTGGTGATCCACAATGGGTAAAAAATTATAGAAAAAAAGCCGATCATTTTGCAAAAATGATTATTGATACTATCTTACGTAATACAATTCTTGCCGACAAATTGATTGAAAATTTTATCAAAGCTGAAAAACTTACAGAAGCACAAGCACTTAAAAAATTAGAAGAGATGACTCCTCTTGCAAAAATAGTACCAGACGCAAAACCAATTCCTGTAATCAAAGAAGAACTACCAGAAGCTACTGGACAAGTCGCACAAGCCTGGAAGGGAGGTGGAATAAAACCTGGACCAATTGATGTGGAATACAAATCAAAGATGGGAGAATCTGCATCCTATGCTGCAGATGGATATAATATCAAAACTTGGGGACGAGTTGGTGCGGATAATGGAATAATGGGTATATGGGGAGAAACTGTATCAATTGACTTTGATATCTGTGTTGCAGATGGCGCATGTATTGATGCTTGTCCTGTAGATGTTTTCCATTGGTTTGATTCTCCAGGTAGTCCAGCATCTGAAAAGAAACCACTAATGGACAAAGAACCTGATTGCATATTTTGTCTTGCCTGTGAAGGCGTGTGTCCACCAGTAGCAATCAAAATTTTTGACAAGAAATAATCTTTCTTCTACTTTTAGAAATCATTCCTCACACATATAAATACAAAATGCTGTTTTTGTGATACTAGGAATGGCTGGCAATCCTTTTACTTTTTTAATGTTTGATCTCTTTATCATTGCTGCAATTATTATCACAGCTTACACTTGCAATTTTTACTATCTAGCATTTCTCTCATCACGAAGAAATGATAAGAATACAATTATTTCAATGAACGAGCCTACCATCACTATTCAACTACCTATCTACAACGAAAAATATGTCGCAGCCAGGCTCGTAAATGCAGTATGTGCCATGGATTATCCAAAAGACCGAATGCGTATAATGATTCTTGATGATTCTGATGATGACACAGTAGAACTTTTAGAGAATCTTGTTAATGAACACCAAAAAAATGGATATGATATTGTTCATATCAGAAGAGGAACTAGATCAGGTTACAAAGCAGGGGCACTCAAGTATGCAATGAAATCTACAAATTCAGAATATGTAGCAATATTTGATGCTGATTTCATTCCACCAGATTGGTTTTTAAAAAAAGCAATTTCATATTTTTCAAAATCAAACATTGGGTTGGTTCAATGTAGATGGGGTCACCTAAATGAGAATTATTCTTCTCTTACTCAGGCTCAAGCACTAAGTCTTGATCTGCATTTTCTAGTTGAACAAAGAGCAAAAAGTAACTCACATCTTTTTATGAATTTTAATGGCACTGCAGGAATTTGGAGAAAAGAATGCATTGATGATGCTGGTGGATGGCATACAGCTACTCTGGTAGAGGATTTGGATTTGAGTTACAGGGCACAAATGAAAGGTTGGAAATGTTTGTTCTTGCCTAACATTGTTGTAAAAGCTGAGCTGCCTGTACAGATGAATGGTGCCAAAAGACAACAGTTTAGGTGGGCAAAAGGCTCCATACAATGCGCAGTAAAACTCCTTTCAGATATTTTAGTAAAACGCAAAATTACATTTGAAGCAAAACTTCAAGCATTTGTACAGCTTACAAGACATATAGTTTTTCCATTAATGTTGATACAATTTCTAACACTTCCAATTATTCTAGCTGCAGAAATTAATCTCTACATTGTAAGTTTCATACCTGCAATAACTATAGCTGCTTATTTGGCAATGGGCCCAGGTGCATATCTTCTTGTAATCCACAAGTTATGGAAAAAAAATTGGAAATACAAAGCCAAAGCACTACCAGTGTTATTTGTATATTCAGTAGGATTGTCTGTAAACAATACTGTTGCAGTATTTGATGCTATATTTGGAAAGAAAAATGAATTTTTGCGCACTCCAAAATACGGCATAATTAAGAATACTGATGATTGGAAAGATAAAGCCTACAATTTACCATTTACAAAAACTACCTTGCTTGAAATTTTCTTTGGAATTTATGGCGTGTTTGGAATTTTTATTGCCATTTTTTCAAACAACCCAATATTTGTTCCAATTATAGGAATTCACGTAGTTGGGTTTTTCTATATTGCCTCTCTGAGTTTATCGCATACAAGATATAAAAGAGACAAGCAAAACAAAAATCAATACCTAACAAAGGAAGAAAAAATGGCTAAAGTACTTTACAAATTTGCAATGGGAGGAATTGCTGCACTGATAATTTTTGCAGCGTACATGGCATATACCGGTTATGAAAATGATGTTTATCCAGTTGATATTTCACGTGGGTTTTTAGATAGAATTATGATTTCATCAGATCCTCATTCTATTTTAGCAGATCTTAAAGAAATCAAAGGACTTCTTAGAGAAGAAGGAAATCCAGTTTGGATTTTTCCAACCCCATCTACTGATTGGAATAGAATTCAAAAAGATTTGGATGTTATGATTGTAAATGTTGAATTACTTGCTTCAGTCCCTAAAGATAGTTCTGTATTCAATACAGGAATGATTGATCTAAGTGATAGGTCACTTGTTTTACAGGAAAATCTTGAAGATATAACCCCATACCTGTATGTTAACTTTATCAACATTGTATTTACTGTAGTTTGGATTGCAGCAATTTTAGGAATTTTCACATTATTAAAGAGAAAGAAAGCACAACTACAAACTTCTGATGCCACTGATGGTATTTAGGTAAGATTTAGTTCTTGTCTAATTTCATCAACTGCTCGAATTCCATAAATGTCTCTTACCTGTTGCAACCTAATTGCTTCTTTTAAGAGATTATTTCCCAATTGATTTGCAAGTAACTTGTATACATCAGTAAATCGAATTTCCCATCTATCTGCACTGTCTAGTATCTTACTTACTGCCCATTTTCTAACTTCATGGGGCAATACAATTTTTTTCTCTGACTCTATTGATAATTTATCAAACAGATTTACCATTTCCGAAGTCTGTGTAGCCATTTTTTCAAGATCATTTAATGTTCCATATTTTGATTCAGCCTGCATTCTAATGTTTGATTGATATTCAGATAATTTTAACAAAGCCAATACTTCCTTTGAAGTACTCTCAGATGCCTTGTTTGTGGCATTTTTTATTCCATGAATTTCCTGAATAATTTCATTTGTTTTCTTATGGAATTCTGAGGATGCCTGGTCAGACCTATTCAAAAGTGAAGAAAATCCTGAAATTTTTTCCTCGGTTTTAGAGGCAATTCCTCCTAATTGGTTCTTAAGATTTGTCAACTCTCCGCCTATATTTCCAGTTCTACTTGAAATGGACTGGATGTTTTGTTTAATCTCATCTATCTGGTCTGTTATTCCAGACACTGACTTTGTATTTGATACAACTGATTGTAATTCTTCTTTCAAATTACTCATCACCCCTCTTAGGGATTCTATTTGTTCTGCTTTACCTGATATTGATTCTATTTTTCTTCTAATGTCTCCTATCTCAGTTCCAATTGTAGAAGAACCTGCTTTAGCTGAAACCTTGTTTATATCATCTCTTACTTCGTCAATTCTTTGAGAAATTTTCATAATCATTTTTGAGTTATTTCGAATTGAATCAAAGCTATCTGATACTTTTTGCAAGATTTTTTCACCAGCAGGCTGAGCTCTCTGTGTTTCTGTAATTTTAGAAATCTTTTCCTGAAGAAGATTAGTCTGATCATTGATTTTTGAAACTAATTTTGATTGTCCTCTAACTTGATTCAGACCTGAAAATAATTTCTGGGTATCTTCTTCAATAATATTGATCTGTCTAGACTGTTTTTGAATTTGTTCAAGGGTAGAACTCACAGTATCGATCATGTTTTTAATAGAGATGAGCACCTTTTGATTATCAGCAAAAATTTTAGTCATTGATTTTATTTCTTTTGATAATATTTTATTGGAATCAGATACGTTTGCAACCTTTTTTAATAATGCAGAATTGCTAGGTGCTTTTTTGGCTACACTTTTTGTTTTTGTATTCTTTTTCTTAACTGACTTTGAACTAGATTTTTTAGTTTTTGTTGCCATCTGTCTTTACTTGTATTAGTATAGATAAAAAAGTTAGGTCAAAACTATTTCTAAAATTTTGAAGCTAATTGTTGACCGTATCTGGCTCATGGAGTATCTCGTGGAAGGTTTTTGCAACCAATCCGTTCATGTTTTCCACAAACTGTGCTGTGCAATATTCACATACTATCATAGAATTACGGTACTGTACCGTACTATTAACAGCTAGGTAATAGTGACGTTACCCAAAGACGTGCTGGTCAGATACCCCAGAGCATATTTCCTCATGTAATCAGTCACTCTGATCATCATCCCAGGCTCTCATCATTTACTTTTTCTGAAATAAAGAGGTTCCATAGCTAAATTGTTTTTAAACAAATTAGAGTAATTGAACAGATGCAAAATTATTTTCTTCAAACTGGTTCGCAGGAAAGTGTTTTGAACTTTTTTGAAAGAATTAATCCCTTTGAATTACCACATTCAGATTTTGTTACTGATTTAGCTATTATTATGATATTGGCAGCCATAGTTACACTGGCTTTTTTTAGAATAAGACAACCACTGATCATTGGTTACTTGTTTGCAGGAATGTTAATTGGTCCTTTGTCACCATTATGGGCCTGGTTACTCCCAGAAGGTGGTCCTCCATCAGAAGGAATAGAAGGAGTTGGGATTTTGTCGGATATATCAACACTTAATCTTTTTGCAGACATCGGAGTAATTTTGCTGCTTTTTGTAATCGGAATAGAATTTCCTTATGCAAAAATTCGTTCAATTGGTAGATATGCAATAGGTATTGGAACACTTGGTTTGTTCTCAACATTGGGAGCAGTTTTTTATGTGGCAACTTTGCTTGGACTAAACTTTATGGATTCAATTTTTATCGCAGCTGCACTTTCAATTAGTAGTACTGCAATAATTGTAAAAATTCTCTCTGATTTAGGACGAATTAAAAAAGAATCATCCATTATAGTATTGGGCATCTTAATAGTTGAAGACGTCATTGCAGTTATTCTAATCTCTACTTTGCAATCAGTAGCCTTGGTTGGTACTGTATCAATTGAAAGTGTAGCTGTTGTACTTGCTGTTGCTGTCGGATTAATTGTTGGTACATTTACTATTGGTACAAAGGTAATCCCACCTCTAATAGACAGGGTGGCTAGTGCAGAAAATAAAGAGATCTTACTTCTAAGTGTGTTAGGTGTATGTTTCGGTTATGCACTATTAGCTAATGTTGTAGGATTATCAGTAGCAATTGGAGCATTTTTAGCTGGGGTTTTGGTTGCTGAATCAAAATCAGCTGAAGTTTCTAAAATTTTATCCAGTCCCATTAAAGACATGTTTGTAGCAATTTTCTTTGTCTCAGTTGGTGCCCTAATGGATATTTCTCAGCTTCAAAATTACATTTTCATTGCAATTGCTTTAATGGCTGTTGCAATAGGAATGAAATTTGGTGGAAATATGCTTGGAAACTTTGTTTTTAGACAACCTGCAAGAAAATCTCTTCGAACCGCATTTACGCTTGCTGCCCCCCGTGGAGAATTCTCAATAGTAATTGTCAAAGTCGGTGCAGATTTGGGTGTTGTAAGTGCATTTCTTTTCCCACTGATAGGAATAATCTCAATAATTTCTGCTATTATTACGCCATTTTTAATTAAGGTAGGAGATAAAGTAATTCCAAAAATAACAAAGGCTTAGAACATGTTAGACGATGAAATGAAAGAATTGATGGGACGAGTACATGAAAGCATCACCGAATTTAATTATAAAGATGAAAAAATTCCTTGTATTGTTTTATCAGAAAAACGATTTTCAGAAATTCTTCAAAAGACTGCAGGTAAGGCAATATCTATTAACACAGATCTAAATATACTTGATAACAAAAAAGGAAATATTTTTGTAGAGATTTCATTAGAATTTTCAGAAGGAGATATTCATGAAAAGATTCTCCTTTACGCAAACAAATCCTTGGAATTTTTTGAATCTTTGGCAAAAACCTCAATGCTTGCTATATCGTCCCCTCATTCTCAAGTTGGACAAGAAAATGTCTTTATGATTCAACTTCCAAAACCTGAAAAAGCAATTAATGCTTTAGACCTCATAAAAAGAGGAATAAAAAAAGATTCTTAATTTCACTTGTAATTTTTTAAAAAATGCAGTTGCCGGGATTTGAACCCGGGCCACGAACTTGGCAAGCTCGCATAATAACCAAGCTATACTACAACTGCTCAAACGGTTAAGATTAATTTTCTCTATTAAAGCATATTGATATTATTGCCATTGTTTTTAATCTTGTAAATGTAAGATATCAGATGGATGAAAAGCTTATTGAAATTATAGAACAAAAAATTAAAGAAACTTTTACTAGAACAGATAAAATTTCAAAGATTATAAAATCATTAGAAGAGTTATCTAAAAAAAAAGATTCCTTTGCATATGGAATTATTATAGGTAGACTTTACAATTCATTTCATTACCAATGTAGAAGAATTCTAAAAAGAGATCCTACACCTGAAGAATTTTCTGAATTTTTGGAAATCTTAAAACAAAGGCAAAAAGAGTTTATAGAAAAATTTCATTAAATTATTATTTTAAAGGATAAACTTTGATTGTAGGAGTTCCAGCTAACTTTACACAAGCAGATTTCAAGGCTTTTTTAGCAATTTCGAGATGTTCTTTTTTTACATGCATCTCCATGATAATTTGACCTCGTTTTACTCGTGCTCCTAAACTTACAGCTTTTCCAAATGCCCTTCTCATACCTTCTTGTAATCTATCTGCCCCAGCAGCTGCAATCATCTTGTTTTCTCTTAGTAATACATGAGGGTATATTCGCACTTTGGAATAGAAACCAGTTTCTCCTGCTGCTTTTTCAACAACTTTGTTTGCAGAAAGTCTGGTTGCTTCAATAGCCATATGTCGAATTTGCATTTTTTCATTAATCAATAACTCAACTCTGTAATCATAATCTCCTGCCTTGCCACCTTCAAATTTGGCGATTTTTATTTGTGGTTTACCTTTGATGTATTTTTTTCTTGTATAGGGCTGTCCGTTACCTCTTCTATAGTTTCCACCGTGCATAGTATCACTGATTATCACTACCAACTGATGCCCATATTTTAACCGTTAGTCTTTTGTAAAAAATTAGATGCTTCGACGCACCCATATATGGTAACAATGAACTTTCAACATGTCAGCAGACTCTGAACCTGAAGTTGAAGGTGAATTGGTTAAAGATCAAATACTAATTTCAAACAAGGAAACGCAAAAAATCCTTGAACAGAAAGGCTATGGAGAAATAAGCAAAAAAAAATTTTTCTTAAAACCCTTTGAATCTCTTTATCTGTTGTACTGTAATAAACTCAAACTAAACAAAGGGGGAAAAATTATTGATTTTACTTCTCTCATGCAAACTTGCATCAAACATAATGAAGATACTCTTACAAAATTTCTTATCTTTAGGGATTTGAGGTCAAGAGGCTATACCGTTAAAGATGGTTTTGGTTTTGGTTCTGATTTTAGAGTTTATGAGCGGGGCCATTATGGTGAAAAAGGGGCAAAATACTTGGTGTTTGGATTAAGCGAAGGAAAACAGGAAAAAATTGGACGATTACAAAAAAAAATTCAACAAATTACTCAGATGGGAAAAGAACCAATTATTGCTGTGATTGAAAGAAGAGGCGAAGTGATTTATTACAAAATTTCCAGAATGAATTTTCTACAAAACACAGCAAAATTAGATTTGAAAAGTTTCAAACTATCATGAAAGATTTAGAGCCCACTCTGCAGAATAACTAAGAAGATTATTTTTTACTGCATGTTCAAAATCATAAACTTGTAAATTTTTTGTCTTATTTTGCCATAAATTTTCAAAATCTTTTATTTTAATCTCTACTCGTGATTTATCATTCCATGAAGTGAACACATCGATTGATTCAAAATTTCTATTCTGAGGATCAAAAGTTTCATTTGAAGTACCTGTAAATGCTATAACATCATCATGTTCATCTCTAAAAATTCCAATTTTTTCTTCAAAAGAACCATAAACTTCTTCTGAAATTGGTATCGCAATTTTTATCATTAGTTTGTTATTTTTAATCATTTGATCTAACAACTTGTATTTTTCATCGTAATTTGATTTAATATCGAATAAATTTTTTCCATTTTTTTTACTATATAATTTGGCTAAAGCATTAAGATCAGATGTTCGTAACCTATGTCCAGTTACCATTCTAATTTGGACATTATTCTGAACAAAGCTCTTAAGACCAAAATAATATGCAGTGAGACTCTTTAGTGCAATATATTCTACTGCTCTGTCATACTCTATGCAATTATCAAGACACGGCAGAAAGAACTCCTCAATTAAATTCTCTCTATCTGAACGATATTCTTCCTTCAATGAAAGATCTTTTAATCCCAATGAAGTTCAAATACAAGTTTCTTATTTAAAGAAAATTACTGATTCAAAGTATCAAATAATTCGAATCAATCCTTCGAATTTCATATATACCTAAACTAATCCATCCAAACAATGAACAAAACCATAAGCTTAGCAGCACTTACTGGTGTAGTATTGATTTTAGCTTTAGCAGTCAATCTATCCCCTATAGTAAATCAAGCAACAGCTCAAGAAACAACTCCATTTCCATCACGAGAAAAAGTGATTTCAGTTACTGGGATAGCTACTACTTCAGTAGACCCAGACCGATTAGTAATTCAATTCGGTGTTGAAACTCAAGAAAAAACTGCAAAGGCATCTCTTGATTCAAACTCTCAATCGATGTCAAATGTTGTAAATGCTATCATGGGAGTAGGAATCACCGAGGATGAATTAAGTACCACGAGAATAAACATTTCACCAATCTATGACTATTATAATGAACCTCAAGGAAAACGTACTCAAGAACTTGTTGGATATAGAGTATCCAATATCTTAATGGTAAAGACAAAAAGCCTAGATAAGGCTGCAGACATTATCGATAGTGCAGTAGAAGCAGGCGCAAACAGAATTGATAGTGTTTACTTTTCACTATCACCACAAAAACAAACTCAATTCAAAGATTTGTTACTTGAAGAAGCTATAAAAAATGCAAAGTCCAAAGCAGAAAAAGCATTAGCTCCTTTAAATCACAAAATTATTGGAGTAAAGGCTGTTTCTCTTTCCGAATTTGGAATGCCACCCCCAATGCCTTATCTTCGATCATTTGATTTGGCCGTATCTGAAAGTATGAAAGCTGCAACACCAGTGTTTACTTCTGATCAGGATATTACTACAACAGTTAGTGTAATTTTCCTAATTGGAAGTAACTAACCTTTTTTTCTTTTTTTAAAATTCGTTCAACTATAATCATAAAATCAATGCTCCCGTCGGGATTTGAACCCGAGATCACTGCCTTGAGAGGGCAGTATGCTTAGCCGGACTACACCACAGGAGCTAGGTAAAAACCATAACATTTCGCAATTTAAAGGAACAGTTTATCAAGAAAATTTTTTGAAAATATACATTCGTAATTTAGGTCGTTAAATCAGTAGTTTTTCTAATAACTTCATTTAAAATTTCTAGGTAGATTACAATTTCGCTAAATTACTTTGAGATTTGAAAGGGAAGAGAAACCAATATGCCAATTCACAAATTATTCTGGTATTCTTTTACCATTTGATCCCATCCTGATTTTGATGCACGATAATTATACAAATATGCAAGAAGAACTTTTACAAGAACTACGTATTCGTTAACCGCTTCCATACTTATAACATCTGATTGTTGAAATAGATTTTTTCTAAGATTATGAAATTTTTTAATGTCACGCATTTCAAATTTTCTTATTTTGTTTTGTTTTTCAATTAGTTCCAAAAATAAGTCAAAATTGTTAAATGATTTATCATTACTCTTTACTTCTGAAAGATTATTGATTTTTATATAATTAATAAGTGCAGTCGTCACTGCATCGTCTATACTGATGAATGCCATTTCGTTTGCAGATTTTAGGCCACTTTTGCTCAAGATCATTCCATAACAAAGCTGTTCAATTATTGATTTTACTAAGGGATCGTTTATGATGATATGATATAATTAATAATTAAATTTAAAATTTTTGTCGAACCAATTAGGTTCATGAAGGTGAATTCGGATAATTTTCAAGCTTCATCATTAACATCAGGAAGAGAGATTAAGGATTGGTTAGGCAATACTCCAAAAATAAAAATCCCATCTCCTAAAGAAAATCCAATTTCGATAAATCATTTTTTTTCTTTAAATACAAAACCTTGTAAATTGCTAGTTTTTCTGATAATACAAAGGAATGTTTTGACATTACATTCTTTGGTAAATTTTAATGAGTTTGATACTTTATAGAAAATCTAAGAAAAGTTTTTTTGTGGATTACAAAAAATTTTTGGAAAATTTTTCTTTAACTAAATTTCCTGTTAGTCTAGGTGGATGTAGAAACAATGGACATAGTTTTGAATGCTGTGAACACAACATTACAGTTTTTGATGAGAAAAACGAAAATGATTCAATAATTGAATTTGAAAATGAATTTATCAAACTTCATCATGGCTCACTTGAAGAATCAAGAAATGAAACCCTAACACAATATGCAAATTTGAAAATTCTTTGGGACGAAAAATGGGAACTAAGAATTTTCTTAACAAAAATAAAGGATAATAAAGAAAAAATTTTCAAAGCTTACGCAAAGAGTTGTCTCATAGATGCTTCTGTTTGTGCAGTCAAAACAAAGGAAGGATTAAAAAACTCTGATCCTTTTGCATCAACTTGGATAAAGTGTTCAGCCTATTTTATCGCAGATGCAATTTTTCTTGCAAATTCAAAAAATCCTAGTCCAGCACATATGTTAGATAATCTACGAGAATTTGAAAAAAATAAAATTAATGAAAACTTTTCTATTGTGAATGATTGTATAGGAATCGAAAGAGCGACTCCATCATTACTATCTAGAATGTGTAAATCATCTTTAGGTTTTTCTGACATGATTGAGCAAAATGATCATTCAAAAATTATTCAAAAAAAGCATGATTACTTTATTGAAAATTCTTTAATTTCTGATTGTTATTTCTATCTTGGAATTATCAATCGAAATAACTTTATGAAAATTAAGGATACACTTCATAGGAGACCTGAATTGATACATATTTTGAAAGTAGCTTTTGATGTAGATAATGATCAGACTAAAATCAAACAACAAGCCGATATTCTTCATAAAACTGCAAACGATATGATTTTACAAATAACCTGATATCCCCATTCGGATATGTTTGAAAACATATTAAAACTAGGGATGAGATCTCTCCTGCATGGTAGATCAAGCGTGTGGATGCGAAGCCGATAGTGGCGATCCAGATTATTCATGTGATTGTGCAATGCAGGGTCATTGTATTTGCAGTCAAGATTGCAAATGTAAAACCGATGTTTGCATAGAAGCCGTAAAAGCATTGTAATTTTTCACATTATTTTTCTTTTCTTTTTTCAAAAATTCCTAATCTTCTTCCTCAAATCCCCAAGATTTTACTAACTCTTTTTGAAACGAGTCAGCTTGTTTTTCATTTAACGAGTCACCACAATTCTTGTGAGTTGGAACAACAGTCATTCCAGCTAATTTGAATTCCACTTCATACAAGTGAATTTTGGTACACTCACACATGTCCTAAATAATCAAAACTCTTGCCTCTATATTTGCCTATTTGAACAACCTTTAAACTAGGAAATTTGCAAAGTATACACTTGAAAGAATTATTTCTTGTCATTACCATTTTTGGAATAATATTTTCTGGACATTCTTTTCTGCAAACAGCTTTAGCTCAAGAGATAGGTGGTGGTGTTGATCTTCCTGGCGATTGGTATGCTGGAGAAGGCCTAAAAAAAGGAGATTATTTTTCTTATAGTCTTTGTCATGTTGATTACAAAGAATGTCAAAATTTTCAAATGGACTTTTGGATAGAAGGTGACATTAGAGTTGAAACAGAAGATAAATGGCTTGTTCAAGTCGTAGTATATGACCGTAACAAGATTGTAAGAGGAAATATGGAATTGGGTAAAATTGCACCAGAACCAACTGGTGGAAGTTCTGAGTTAATTACTTACCGTAGTGCTTTCAAAACGTCAATTGCCTGGCTTTCTGCTTTTGCTACATCCTATGGTGGTGAAGGTGGTGAGGGTCCAAAAAGATTTAATATGCCATCATGGGGAAAAATTGGAAACATTGGTGGACAACAAGTCAGACCAACTTCTATAGAATCTATTTCAGTTCCAGCAGGTACATTTCCTGAAACAGTTCTTATTTCATGGCGTACTGGAGGATATACAAGCCAAATTTGGGTTTTAGATGACTTTCCATTTCCAGTGAAAGCAAGTACATTTACTCATGTTTCTGAAGGAATACCCCCAACTGAATATGAATTTAGTTTATTAGATTACAAAGAAAATGTACTGCAAGATCCTTTTTCAGGAATTGTTTCTACACCGGAGCAACAAGTGGCCAGTGACTGTCAAAAAATTTATGATTTTGTATTCGTAAAGAAAGCAACTAGAGATTCCAAATATCTTTTGGAAGTCAATTATGGTCCAGAAAATCCTAAAACAGGATGTAATTTAGAATGGATAATCAAATTCAAGAATAAATTTGATGAAACTGAATTTCTAAACCAAGTTCATTATGATATTTGGGTTATTGATGATAATGGAAATAAAGTTAGGACAATTTCATCAGATGAAGGAAAACCCTTCCTATATTCTCCTTCAGGCCAGGTACGGTATTCAATTCTAGTAAAAGAACCTCCAGGAACTGCCCATTATGTAATTTTGATTTATGGTTTAAGTCCAGAACACATTATTCCATCTACTGCTCCAGATATTTTAAAAATTGATATTCTAATTTCAGGCGGGGGTTCTATAATTAAACCACCACCAGTACAAACTCTTGAAATTCCATCATGGATTAAAAATAATGCAAGATGGTGGGCTGATAACCAAATTGATGATAATTCATTTGTTCAAGGAATCCAATATCTTATAAAAGAAGATATCATGAAAATTCCTCTCACATCCCAGGGAACTGGTTCTAGTAGTAATGAAATTCCAGATTGGATTAGAAACAATGCTGGATGGTGGGCTGATGGACAAATAACTGACAGTGACTTTGTCCAAGGAATTCAATATCTAATTAAAGAAGGCATCATGAGGATTGCCTAAAAAAAATAATTTACAATTTTGCGTGAATGAAAAATTATGTTTGAATTTTTTTCACGTCCAAAAAATCGCATAAAAAAACTAGTCCATGAAGGAGAATACAAAGAAGCTTTAGAGCTTGGAAAAAGATTAGAAGAAAAAAATCCTAATGACACTGATGTCCTTTTCATTTTAGGAAGTATATACTACATTTTAGAGGATACAAAAAACTCATTACACTATTTTGATAAAGTATTGGATGTTAGAGAATATGACACTGAAGCACTTTTACTTAAGGCAAATGTTCATCTTTATCTTAAAGAAAATAAATCAGTAATCAACTGTTGTAACAAAATTCTAAAAGTTGACTCTAAAAACGAACTAGCTAAAAAAATATTAGAACATCTTGAAAAAACTTAGAACACGAAATTAATTTTTTAATAGATATACATTTTCTAATAACCATTCACAATATTTGGATACCTTATCGGTAAACTTGCACCAAATATGAAGAGAATGTGGGAGAATGTCTATTCGACCATTTTCTAGGAAAATCTTAGTTCCTTCTTTGCCTTCATACATATAGGCATCTTCAACTTTAATGTCACCAAAAATTTCTTTGGCCTTTGATTTTATGATACTACGATTTATTGGAAAATTTGTTTTTGACTGGTCAACTATAATGCTAAGATCTTGAGTTCCGTAAGAGTCAAAATCCTCAATTTTGCCTTCATGAGGGAAATTCACAATTAACTTTATGTTGTGCTTTTTGCCTACCTCAAAACCAATCTCGGTGATTCTGCGATAAGCAATTGCTGGATTTTTTTTCAATAAAACTCGAATTTGCGGCATATTAGACTTTAGTTCTTTTTTGAGATGTTCAGTAATTTTTGCGAAACTCACAATAAAACTGATATTTTAGTTATATTCAATTATTACTTTTTATGGATTAAAATTCCTAGATGCATTTTTTTACATGCATGAGTTTTGAACGGTATGGCTATTCCTATGGATTATGATAGTTTTCGTACTGATGAAAGCTCAGAGAGAGCAAGCAGCTTGGAAGATTACAAGGTGACCTGTATCGAATTTATCAAAGACATTTCAGGTGATTATCTTGAATGGGTAGAGTATTACAAATTGCCCCCTGAAGAAGACAAAAAAAGACGAACAGAAATTGCTGCAATCATAGAAAGAACAAATGATTGGATTGCTAAAGTGGCTCAATCAATCAAGGGGGTGGATGTAGTAATGAATGATGGTGTTCAAAAAATGGCCGAATCTACTGCTGGAAAACCATTCCAAATTGGAGTTTTTGTTAATAACCAATCAAGCTATACTCAGGCAAAGCCAGGAATCATCGAAGTAAAACTCAAAGCTGCGGGAAGAGATGGAAGAAAAACCCAGCTTGGATTTCATCATAAGAGTGAAAGATTTAGAATTGAATCTACCGGAAAAGCATTTTTTGAAGAAGAGAATCTTCCAAAAGAAGAATTTGATTTACTTGATCTTAATCTAAAATTACATACAGAAGAGTGTAAACAAAGAGACGTTATTTCATTTACTGTCATAGTTTCAGAAACTCAAAATGGTCAAGAAGTTGATAGACGTGGAGTTAGCATTATTATTCACATAGTGTAACTTCTAAAGCGACTCTCTGTTCTTTTGCACGTTCCTGTCCTGGATATTTTAACTCTGAAATTTTTTTTGCTAATGATTCATCTTTTACCAAAATGGCTTTTCCTTGTATTGTGCTATCATCATATTTTACAAACACATCTGAATTTTCTAAAGCATTTTGAAACCAATCGCCATCTGGTCTATGACGAGAAAAATACACCTTGCCATTATACATTACTGCAAGTAACCAAACTGAATGCTCCTTTCCACTTTTTCTCCCCTTTGTAATCAGTACTGCTTTGAATGGAAGGTCTTTCTTTAACACACTGTCGGTTTTTTTTCAAGTAATTTAACTAAATTCCTTTGAGATTAGTTTATGAAACCCTAAAACTCTATCTTAAGTAGATTGAAGTTTGAACACGGGCTTATTGCAGTAATGATTTTTCTATTTGGGTCGATTTTCGCCTTAATTGCATTTAACCCATGATTTGGTCTAGAAATTTAACCTAATTGAAAGAAAATTCTGATACCTGATGAGATAAACCCGACTTGGGATTTGTGTTCATGTCAACTAAACTAGAAGGCATGCCCGAAAACATAACTACTGCTGACAATTTTATAGGTAAAAGGGTTGTAGATAGAGAAGGCATTCATTACGGTAAGGTAAAACACATTCACTTTAATTCTGAAACAATGACCGTTTCAGGCGTGACAATCCATGAGGGATTTCGTAAAGATTACTATTTGTCAAATGATTATTTTGACAAGTTTACTGAGAAGAGCCTCTTGCTTAACATTCCCCCAGTAAGAAAGGATTCCGATGTTGTAGATATTGATGGCAAAAAATTGGGCAAAATAAAAAAATTACATAGACACCCAGATACTAACCAACTTGAAACCATTGAAGTTTCTGATGGCCTCATACATTCTAAGGTAGTTTCCAAAGCTCACATTTGGGGAGTAGGAGAAAAAGTCATACTTAAAATGACTAAAGATCAATACCGAAACTTAGAATAAATAATAGTTTAAGAAAAATTCTTTTTTTTCTTTTTTTGTTTTATCCAAAACTAATATGAATACATCAAAGTGAAACAGCTAACAATTTATAATTGAAAAAATCTTTTCATTTATTGTATCCAATTGAGATTAATTCTTTATCAAAGGAATTTGGGAAAGTAAAAGCACTAGACAATATTTCATTACAGGTTCAAGAAGGAGAAATCTTTGGTTTTCTTGGACCAAATGGAGCAGGAAAAAGTACTACCATGATGATTCTAACAACACTCTTGAAGCCTTCATCAGGTAAAGCAATGGTTGCAGGATTTGATGTTTTTTCTCAAGCCAAGGATGTTCGAAAAAATATTGGATATGTACAACAAGAAATTTCAGTTGATGAATATCTTACTGGGAGGGAAAATTTAATTTTACAAGCAAGACTTAATCACATCCCAAAAAATCTGGTTGAAAAAAGAATTAATGAAATGTTAGATCTAGTAGAGCTCACCGACAGGCAAAACGACGCAGTAATTACCTATTCTGGAGGAATGAGAAAAAGACTGGATTTGGCTGGAGGATTACTACATCGTCCAAAGGTGTTATTTTTGGATGAACCAACTGTGGGTCTTGATATTCAGACTAGGCGTAAAATTTGGGAATTTGTACGAAAAACCCACCAAGAATTTGGGATGACGATTTTTCTTAGTACACATTACATGGAAGAAGCAGATAATCTCTGTGATAGAATTGCAATAATTGATTATGGAAAAATTCAGGTAATTGAGACTCCTAGTACAATGAAAAATGCACTTGGTAATGAAATCATTGCATTTAGTATAGAAAATGATAAAGGAAAATCAGAAGATCTTTTATCAAAAATAAAGGAAATAGAATTTGTAAAAGATATTTCAACTAGAAATGATATTATCACTGTTTTTTCATCAAGGGGAACTGAGGTAATTCCAAAAATATTTCAATTTTCATCTAATCTGGGAATTAAAATAAAATCAATCTCTCTGACTCAACCATCACTCGATGATGTTTTCATTTCGTATACTGGACGAGAATTAAGAGATGACACTACTAATTTCAATATGAAAAAAGAGCATGCAAAAATGACTAGGATTAGATCATGATTCTCTCAGATACTTATACAATTTTTTGGAGGGAGATGAAAAGATATCGCAAGTCACGAAGTGGTGTTTTAATTCGTTTGATTCAACCAGTAGTATGGATAATTGTTATAGGAAATACTTTTGCTGGAACACAACCATTAATTGAATCGGTTGGATTTACAGGAAAATACATTGAATTTATGACCCCTGGAGTTATTGTACTTACTGCAATCTTTACAAGTATTTTTGGTGGCGTCAATACTCTATGGGATAGAAGATATGGTTTTATGAACAAAGCATTAACTTCACCAATTTCAAGATCTTCAATTGCACTTGGAAAGATGATAGCTATATCTTTGATATCTGCACTTCAATCTAGTTTGATAATTGGAATCGCACTAATAATAGGTGTAAATTTTTCAAATATTTTTTTGATTATTCCTATAATGGCAATTGTAATTTTATTCTCCCTTGGTTTTTCTGGAATATCTGTAATGGTAGCAGCTTCTGCAAAGTCACAAGAAACGTTTTGGGGAGTAATTAATTTTCTTGGAATGCCTTTGTTTATGTTAAGTCCTGCACTTTTTCCTTTAGAGTTACTCCCCGAATGGTTAGCAACAATAGCACGGTTTAATCCAGTTACTTATACCGTAATTCTTGTTAGGGGAATGATGACTGGTGTGACTGAGGGGGGAATTGATACTTTAATGAGTATAGGGATTATTGGCGGCTTTGTAGTGGTAATGATTGGTTTGGCTAGCTATGTGTTTACGCGTGAAGTCAACAAACCCTTTTAATTTACCCAAAATTGACTAAAACTGCAATAATTCCTCACTTGTGAGATCTTTTTCATATATCGAAATTCCCTCATGTTGAGACTAGGACTATCTCTAGTGGTAATATTATCAGTATTTTTCGTAGTTAATGCTATACCTCAATCAGTATTTGCAAATACTAGTTCTTCTCATCCATTCATTTTAGAATGGGGCGAATCAGGACTCACTAAACCAGGCTTTTTTTCATTTCCACAGAATTTGGCAATTGATGACTTTGGAAATGTCTATGTTACTGATTTAGGAAATATGCGAATCCAAAAGTTCAATGAAGATGGAACTTTTTTGAAAACTTGGGGAAGTAGTGGAAGTGGTTCAGGACAATTCAAATCCGCTATAGGAATTGATATTTTTGGTGAATCCGTTTTCGTTGTTGATTCACAATTAAATCGAGTTCAAAAATTTGATCTGGATGGAAACTTTGTAACAAAATGGGGCGAGGTAGGTGATAAACCAAGTCAATTTTTGCTTCCAACCGGATTGGCAATTGGTAACAACGGAACAGTTTACGTTGTTGACACAGGAAACCAAAGAATTCAAAAGTTTACTCAAAATGGTACATTCATTTCAGAATTTGGAGAAAGTGGGATGCAAGAAGGCAAGTTCTTGTCTCCTAAAGGAATTGCTATAGACAAAGAGGAAAATGTTTACATTTCTGATCCAGGTAAAAATAAAATTTTCAAATTTGATTCTGATGGTGTTTATTTACAGAGTTATGGACCAAATGCTGGGGGTTTAACAATTATGCCAGAAGGTTTACTAATTGATCCTTTAGGTAATCTCTATCTTACTGACACAGGACGTAACAGAATTGTTCAAATAAGTCCTGAAGGAGCAACTGTAACACTATGGGGAACCATGGGAATTACAGCTGGTCAATTCAAATTTCCAACAGATGTTGACATTGGTGCAAACGGATATTTGTATGTGGTAGATTCTAACGGACACAGAATCCAAAAGTTTGGTTCTCCTTATGTTAGTGAAGTTCCTGAACCAGAGCCGGAACCAGTTGCAGAACCAGAACAAACAACACAAGAAACTAGTTCTCTTCAAGAACCAACTCCAATTCCAGGAGATTTAACAAAACCTGTCATTACTCCACCCAATGATTTGTTTATTGAAGCTACTGGTGGTCTTACTCCAGTTTCAGTTGGCCAAGCAATGGCAACTGACTTGAGTGGAATCCAATCACTAACAAATAATGCACCTGAAAAATTTCCTCTTGGTGTTAACACAATTATCTGGACTGCAATAGATGGGTCTGGAAATATGGGTATTGCGACTCAAACAATCAAGGTTGTAGATACAATACCGCCACTAATCATCCCAGTTCCTGAAATCACAATTGAGGCTCAATCCCCAGGAGAAAATTCTGTCGATTTGATTATACCTGAAGCAATTGATGCTGTTGGAGTAATATCAATTACAAATGATGCACCAGATGTGTTTCCACTAGGTGAAACTCTAATTACTTGGACTGCGACTGATGTAGCAAGTAATTCTGCAACTATTACACAAAATGTAATTGTAGTTGATACTACTGCCCCAACCCTTTTTGTTCCTGAAAATATTATAATTGAAGCAACTAGTTTTGATAAAAATGAAATCTATATTGGTGAAGTAACTGTAATTGATAATGGCGAAATTATTTCTATAACAAATGACGCACCTCAATTCTTTGGTCTTGGTAACACTACAATTACATGGACTGCAGCAGATGCTGCAGGAAACACTGTTAACCAAGAACAACTTGTAACAGTAATTGATACTACTGCACCAGTGTTAATTGCACCTGCTGATATTACTTCAGAAGCAGTAACTGAATCAGAAAATGTTATAGAATTAGGTATTGTCACCGTCACAGATGTTCAAGAAACTATTATTACAAATAACGCCCCATCAGTTTTTCTAATAGGTCAAACAACAATATTTTGGTCTGCAGTTGATCCTTCTGGAAATTATGCAAATGCCTCTCAAACAGTTACAGTAGTTGATACTACTCCTCCAACTCTAATTATTCCAAATGACGTTACAATTGAGGCAACTGGAGTTGAAAATAACATTGTGACTTTGGGTAATCTTTCAGCACATGACATTAGTGGAATTTCATCAATTTCACATAATGCTCCTGAATCTTTTCCCCTTGGTACCACAATTGTAAATTGGACTGCTACAGATAATTTTGCTAATACTGAATCAGCTCAACAAACTATAACAGTTGTTGATACTATTCCTCCAAAAATAACTGCGCCAGAGGATATAGTATTAGAAGCAGTTGATGCTGAAGAAAACTTTGCAGATCTTAAAGTACCACAAATTTCCGATATTATTGCAGTTGAATCAGTCTCAAATGATGCTCCAGTGTCATTTCCAATTGGAATGACTACAGTTACATGGACCGCTCTTGATACTTCGGGAAACTCGGCTTCTGATACTCAAATAGTAACAGTTAGTGACACTACCCCTCCAACAATTTCTGCTCCAACTTCTATTGTAGTAGAGGCTGCTGGTCCAGATGGATTATCAGTAGACATTGGTGAGGCTATCGCAACTGATACGATTGGTCTTGAGTCCATATCAAACAATTCTCCTGATTTGTACTATCTTGGAAATACTACGATAATTTGGACAGCAAGTGACATTTATGGTAATTCTGCTTCTGCAAACCAAAACATTACAGTAGTTGATACTACTGCACCATCAATAATTCCTCCTTCAGATGTAGTTTCTGAAGCTCAAAATTCAAATTCAAATATTGTAGCAATTGGAGTAACAACTGCTGATGATCTTGTCGGCGTAATTTCAGTTGAAAACGATGCGCCTGCAGTTTTTCCACTTGGAGATACTCTTGTAACTTGGACTGCAACAGATGCAGCAGGTAACTTTGCTACTGCCACTCAAAAAGTAACTATTACTGACACCACACCCCCCATAATCACAGCACCAGAATCTATTCAAGCAGAGGCAACTTCTGCATTAGAGACTATAATATCCCTAGGAAATGCAACTGCTACTGATTTTATTGGAATAGAATCAATTACAAATGATGCTCCAAACGCATTTGCAGTGGGAGATACGATTGTTACATGGACTGCAACTGATCTTGCAGGATTAACTTCAACTGATACTCAAACTATTACAGTTGTGGATAACACCCCACCAACCATTCGTGTACCTAGTTTGATTACAGTTGAAGCAATAAGCGAAACCCAAAACATTGTTGAATATGGAACTATTATTGCAGATGATCTTGTGGGCGTTGCATCAGTGAACAATGATGCTCCTATAGTTTTTCCATTTGGTTTGACAACAATTACTTGGACTGTAACTGATGAAGCAGGAAACTTGGCAACTGCCACTCAAGAGGTATTATTAGTTGATACAATTTCTCCTTCGTTAGTTGTTCCAAACGATATTATAATTGAAGCTGTAAACGCAAATGAAAATCTTGTTAATCTTGGAAATGCACAAGCTACTGACAATGTCAGAGTAGATTCTACAACAAATGATGCTCCACTAGTATTCCCATTGGGTCAGACAAATGTAACTTGGACGGCAGTTGATATATCTGGTAATTCCGTAAACTCTACACAAACAATTACAATAATTGATACTACTCCCCCAACAATTGATGAACCTGAAGGAATTCTTGCTGAAGCTACTTCATCTTTAGAAAATGAGATTTCATTTGTCGCACCACAGGCTGTTGATACTGTAAGTTTAGTTACTATCACAAATGACGCTCCAACAGTTTTTCCACTAGGAGAATCAACAATTACTTGGACTGCAACAGATGCAGCAGGTAACTTTGCTAGTACCACTCAAAAAATTACTATAGTTGATACTACGTCTCCCGAATTAACAATTCCAGATGATGTAATAATCGATGCTACAGGTCTTCAGACATTTGTCCTAATTGGTAATTCTACATCTTCAGACTTGACAGACTCTGCTCCGACCATAACAAATGACGCTCCATATTCATTTCCACTTGGTCAAACAATCATTACTTGGGTAACAGTAGATGAAATTGGAAACTCTGTTAGTGAAACTCAAACAATTAATGTTCAGGCTTGTGGAAAGCCCGATTCATACTATAATTCAATTATGGGCACACCTGATGAAGATATTTTGTTTGGAACCAACATTGCTGATTTGATATTTGGCTTTGAAGGAGATGATATTATTTTAGGCGCCAAAGGTAATGATTGCATCTTTGGTGGGGATGGAGATGACATTGTATTTGGTAACGAAGGAAATGATAACATCTCAGGCGGTGAAGGAAGTGACATCCTCAAAGGTCAATCAGGTGATGATATATTGAGTGGTGGAAATGGTGTTGATATCATCGATGGTGGAGATGACAGAGATTCTTGTAATGCTTCAGAAGATTCAGCCGGCGATCTTACTATAAAGTGTGAATAATTCTAATTTTTTGTAACATTTTGATATTCTATATAGTAAAATATAGTATATGGAGAACAGAGTTTTAACACAATAGAATTAGCATCACATTATGGGACAATGGCTTTCCTGGGTAAAATCAAATGAAAAGCTACTTTTTGGAATTCTAAATGATCTTGCAAAAAAAGCAGTAGAAACTTCAGAAGTTTTGATTGATCTTTTTGAAAACTTTGACAAAGCAGAAGATTATCACAACAAGATAAAAAAATTGGAAAGAGAGGCCGATGGTTTAACTCGCTCTGTTTTTGCTGAATTAAATAAAACCTTCATTACTCCACTTGATCGAGAAGACATCCAAAGGATTGCATCAAAAACTGACGATGTAATTGATAATATTGAAGGAGTTTCTGGTAGAATTTCTAGATATCATATTACATCTACCCCACCTTACATGTTAGAAATAGCAAAAGAGCTTTCAAAAGCAACAAAAGAAGTAGAGTATATGATTTCTAGACTAAAAAATGTTAAAGGAGATAAAACGATAATCAATCATTGTCGCAACACAAGTGATTTAGAACATACCATTGATGACCTTTATAGAACTG